>NZ_CEZBFX010000059.1:0-29713 GCF_982964205.1 Roseofilum sp.
TGCCATCGACATCAAGAACAGCAAAGAAATCCGGGCCGCGAAAATCTTTGTTGAACACTTCTTGGTCGCTGTAGTAGACAAACATATTGCCGCCCGTGTAGAAGTCATTACGTTCGCTCCAAGCTTGTTGCAATGACCGGATCAGGACGTTCATGGCAATGCGGTGGCGGTTGCTTTCCAAGGGTTCTCCATCATCAAAAATCAGGTCGGTAGGTGGAGTAGGGGGGTTCCACTCCGGATCTAGGATTGTTTCAGTTTCGGGGCAAGTCTGGGTAGTGAGTTCTACTGACATTTTTGGCTCCCCATGTTCTGGTAGTTTTCGGTTGTTTCTAATTGTATCTTAAGGACACTTAAAACCGCTTACGAAATTCAAACTGAAGCCGACTATCTGTCCTCCGTCTTCCTGACTCTTCACCTCCTAAATCCGTGGCTGCACGCAACACCAAATTTTCACTCAAACGATAGCGGAACCGCAGGCGAAACGGATCGCTAGACGTAAAATTTTTGCCCAAAGATGTAGAAAACTGACGGGTAACATCTAAAGTAGCTTCTCCTGCTACACCGATCGCCCCTCGACGCGATCGATCTTCTACTGGATAAACTCGTAACTCCGTTAATCCCAGAGCATCCCCCAGAGTCGTTTGCAGATTGGATAAAATTGTCGATCCGGCAATATTCACCAGCGCTAATGTCGTATTTCCACCACCGCCAATCGTATTCAAGAAACCGCCCCCAATGAGGGCAATAATTTCGGAACGACTGCGTACCGGAGAACTGGTTAATTCTAAATTATTTTCTAACTGAGAAGCTGGCCCAGTCACTGCAGCTTGAATACGCACTGTTTCCGTATCATTGTTATCCAAAGGTGGAGTGTCATCAATTTCATTTTGTCCCCAGAATAAAACTTCCGGTTGCCGACTGCCTTGAACCTCAGAAATAGACGCTTGCAGCACTAGATCTAGATCTGGATCTAACCCCTGACTGGGAATAAATCTTGCTTTATTCTCATATTCACGATCTACGCGGAACTGGGTAGAAATAATATTAATAAATCCCCGGTTAATATCAATTTCACCATCAGCACGAATATCATCAATGGGGCCATTAATAGTTAGCGTTCCTTCACCGTGAATATCAACAAAACCAGGCTGTAAAATGGCAATACCATCGGTTAAATCGATATCAAAACTATCAAATACTGGCACGAAATTATTTGAGGTAGCGACCTTATCTTCTCGATCCGTCTTTTGTAGTTTCGTGGCTTCTGCGGGCAAGATTTTTCCGCGAGTGAGGATAATATTTCCCTTGATGACCGGTTCTAAGGCTGCGCCTGCAATTTCAATGCTGCCATTAACCCCTCCATTGTAGATATCCTGGAAGTTAAAATCAAGTTCTTCTAGCTGAATTTTGAGCGGAAAATTTGCTTCTTCTTCCGATAAAGATAAATCAGGATCGGACAGAGGAATCAAGCCCGCTACTTCAATTTTTCCTTTGCTAAAATCACCGGTGAGCTTCTCAATAAAGACTTTCTCTCCGTTAAATTTAACCACACCATTGACATTAGTCATCGGTTCTGAAAGATTTTGGGATTGCAGGGTAGCATCAGCAATTTTTGCTTCTCCTAAAGCAATCGGATTATCCACGGTTCCAGAGACTTTAATGTTGACGTTTCCTGACCCTGCGACCCAATTCACTTGTTGACGAGTCAGAACATTTAATATCCCTAATCCTTCATTTTCCAGGTTTAAGTTTAGCTGAATGTCTTGAGAAATGGGGGAAACAGAACCAAAGGGGAGGGGACTAGGAATACTGCCGGTTAACGTGACTGGAGAATCTCCGGTGACTAAGAGTTTACCGCCAAAGCGTAATCGGCCATCGGCGAGGGAAAAATTACCGGTGGCTTCTTGAATCGGAGCCTCATTTAAGGTGCCGTCTGATAAAGCTAAGTTACCAATCACTTGAGGATTTTGTAGGCTTCCTCCTAAGAGTGTGGCGGTCGTATTAATTTTTCCGGTTAAATCAACGGGTAAATCGGGGATAAATTGCTGAATTAAGTCTACAGGTACATCTTCAACCTTTAGCTGACCGGATTGTTGTTCGCCGCCAACTTGTCCGGAAAATGTGATTAATCCTTCATTGGAATTAATGCGAACTGGTAGTAACGTGAGAACATTGTCTTTCAAGGTTCCTTTAACGATAATGGGATTAAAACTATATTTGCCCCATTCCCAGTTTTCGCCCAATAAATCGATATCGGCTGAAAGACCTTGTTTTAGAGAGCCGGAAATCTTAATATTGCCATCAAATCCCCCTTGCAGTTGAGCTAGAGCAGGAATGGGGAAGCGATCGCGCTCTTGCTGTCGTAAATCCTGTAATTTGAGAATTTCTGAGAAGCGACGCAACTGCTCTTCGACTGTTCTCTGGCTCCGATCAACAGTCACAACGCCTAAGTCTGCGGCGGTTCCGGTGGGCGGTGCAAAACCCTGGGCAATATCTTCTAGATCAAAAATTTGCAAGGCTTGCAAAACATCTTGTACGCTACCTTGGGCAATTTTCACTTCGGCTTCAAATTGCGGATCGCTCAGATCGGTTAGATTCACGGCTCCTTGCAGATTATATTCACTCTCGCCAATCTTTAACTGAGTATCGGTTAATTCTCCTTGACCGCCACTATAGTTTAATTTAGCGGTTAAAACCTCAGCTTCAACGGTGCCAATCGAGGGTTTATCCAGTTGAATTTCCCCTTGGGCAATAACAGCCATCGGATCGAATATTTGAGGGAAACTGAGGTTAAAATTACCGGACGCTGTACCCGAAATTGGCCCTAAAGGAGTTGCCGTGGGAATCAGGTTTACTAACTCTAAGGGAAACTGAGCCACATCAACCTGAAAATGGGTTAAATCTGAGCCTTCAGAAGCAGGGGTTCGTTGTCCGGTGGCGATCGCCTCTCCCAACTTAAAAGTAAACGATTCGGGCATAAATGTGGGGTCAATGACCGCCGAAATCTCATCGGATTCTCCCTTTAAGGCGATCGCGGCTCCCTGACTCGGTGTAAACTGTATCGGCCCCTCAATCACCGGATCGAAGGCAATTTGATTCACGACCACATTTCTCAACCGCATTTGCCCATCTAAATTCGGCTGTAATCCCGTTCCCGCAATCCGTCCCGCAAAATCCACCTGACCTTGCACGGCTACAGCATCAGGCAGCGTAAAGGGCAGAGTCGCTAAATTGAAATCGGCAACCTCGGTCGTAAAATTATACCGAGAAGCCATTAGATCTTGGAAATTGGGCACAATTTGACCGACGGCTACGAGGCCAGATACGGGCGCAGTAGGGGCATCTGGATTGGAAAATGAAAAATTGGGCGAACCTGCCCTCACAGAGGCCTCAGAAGGCACAACAACCGAACCTGCGGCAGCAACAATATCTAAAGAACGCCCATTCCAGGCTATTTGAGACTTAAATGGCCCTTGCTCTAAAATCGGTAACTTGGAGAGTAAAACTTCCCCTTGTGCTTGTATCGCTGTGGGATCGAAATTATCCAACCGTCCACCGGCTATCATTTGCCCGGCCCCCGTCAGGCGTTGGAACTCAGGCGGTAAGGGTAAACCCAACTGGTCTAACTCCACCTGTTCGGCATTCATTTTCGCTTGCCATTGTCCTTGCCTAGCGATCGCCTCTACATTAACGATACTATTACCCACATTTACAAATCCTTGGGCCTCGGCAAAGATACTATTGGGTGAAACCTCATCTAACCGACCCTGTGCATTGGCTACGCCACTAAAAGGTAACCTGGGCACATCAGCCGGAACTTGGGGAGATAACTGGTCAACATTGACCCCATCAGCGCGTACAGAGGCTTTCCACTCTCCATTGAGTACCTGTGCGATCGCATTTACTCGACCTCCAGCAATATCTAAATCGGCTTTCGCTTCTGCAACGATTGCCTCTGGAGATAAATTATTCACATCTCCCCTTAAATTCACGGTTGCACTCAGGGGAGATTGCAGAAAGGTTTGTTCCCTGGCAGCTAACTGTAACTGAGGAGACAAGAGGGAAGCTTGCACTTGGTTAATGTCTAGGGCGGCTTCCCACTGTCCACCCTCCAATACACCACCGCCTCTAATTATACCTCCAGCTAAATCCAGAGTCCCTTGTAATCGTCCTTGAACTGCTGACAGATTAGGGTTATCTAAGGAGCCAACGATTTCCGCCACTCCAGTAAACGGTGCTGCTTCGGCAAAAGGCAGTTGAAATTGCTGGGGTGGCACAAATTGTTCCAGTTCGCTGCGAAATTGACCCAATTGCACCGTATTCGCTTGCACTAATGTGGCAATTTGGTTATTCTGCAAACGACTGGATATATTGACTTGTCCTCCAGCCACATTCAGTTGACCTTCGGCGATCGCCTCAACCTGATTCAGACTAAAATTTTCTAGAGGTACAATCATCTGCGCCCCACCACTAAACGGTGCAGCCAGTTGAGACGGTACAAGGGAAGAAAGGTTAGCCAGTTGGATGTTTTCCGCCCTAATTTCGGTTTGCAGTTGTAAGGGAACTTTGGGAATTCTAGGTATTGCTGTAGGGGCGGGTTCACCCAGGTTTTGGTCTTCCAACCCAGGTGTTGGTGAACCCGCCCTTTCCAACCCAGATGTTGTTGTGGGGGCGGGTTCATCAGTCGTTTGGTCTTCCGAGGAAGATGTTGGTGAACCCGCCCCTACGGTATCGGTGTTTACGGGGTTTGCAGCGACGGGATTTGTGCCTGTATTTAAACCAACCAGACGGGCAACCGCTTGTACTTGTCCGCCAGCGAGATTGGTTTGGGCGATCGCCTCTAAATCATTCAGCGGCCCTATGACTCGAATTTGGGGCGAAACCGTTCCTACCGTAATATCCGAAGGCACTTGGTAAAGTTGAGCGATCGCATCTACAGGAATATTTTGCCCTTGGGCTTCAAATACCAGAAAGGGTTGTTGCGAGTTAGGAGTATTATTTTCTGTCGGTGCAGAAGTAGGGGCGGGTTCACTAAGATCTGGGTTGGCTTCCTCAAGGCTTGGCGAACCCGCCCCTACATTATCTTGACTTGGATCTGGATTGGCAGGCTCATTCACCGGTAATTGCAACTCTCCCTGTCCCAGTATTTCGCCACCCAGGGTAGGAACCAGTTTCAAGCCTTGAATAGCGATCGTGGAATTGGCGTAAGCAAATTGACTGGTGATTTGTGCAAATTCGACGCGATCGATTTGCGTGGGCTTTGTGGTTTCAAATAATCCCACCAGTAAGGGTTGCTCAAACGGCCCTTCCAACTTCGCTTTTACTTGGAATTCTCCAGTTGCCTGTACCGGTAATTCCGTCTCGATCGTTTCAGTCAGAGTTTCAAATGTGACTGGCTCTAAGGAGGCTACGACCTGAATCCCCTGTTGCAGATCGATCCCTCCTTCTAGGGATATCGGAAGGCTATCGGCATAAAGAATAGACCCTTCTTCGACTAACACCAATTGATTTTGGAATTGCAGAGTGGCTTGCCCTTGGGACAGATAAAGGGGAACTTGGGTAATGTCAAATTGAGGCTCTTCTGTATTGTCCTCTGGTTTTTCCGGCTCAGTCTCATCTGATTTGGACTCTGGAAGGGTATACTCTCCAGCGATCTCGCTCACCAATAGCGTCCCATTGAGCAAAGAGGAGGGAATATCTTGCAGATTAATTCGTCCGTTGATATTTCCATTGAGTTTACCGCCCGTTAATGCTACTTCTGGGGGTAAATTGGGCACTAAATTTGTTAAGGGAATCAAGTCTAGATCTTGCGATCGCGCCTGTACCCTTACCCGTTGCTCCCGGTTCAAAAACTCTCCTTTCGCTTGCACCTCTCCGGGACTTTGATCTTGAGCTACCGTTGCATCAAAGCTAATCCGATTATACTCGTCAAAAAACTCAGCAGTGGCGCGAATCGGCTTAAACGTTACACTATCTTCAACACTTGCCCCTTCTCCTTTCCAGGGAACCAAGACCACAGTGGCATTTTGCACCCCAGCTTTAATCACATTAATCTTAAATTGCCCTTCTTTCGGCTCTTCTTCAGTAATGTCCAAATTCAGCCATTGATGTTCTGCATTTTCTTCTAAATAAACTTGGGGATTAATTAAGGTCAGATCCAGATTAATCTCATTGTCAATCACATCAATGGGATTAAACTTAACCTCAACTGCTTCTACCGTAGCGCGATCGGGATCGGTTGCAGTGGCAGGCAATCCAGAAGGGCCAAAGCGGATACTATTTAAAGATACCCTCTGCACCGGGCCAATTTCTAGGGGACGCTTGAGGCTTTTACTCAACGCTTCAGCCACCATGGGGCCTAATCCTGTGTGTACCCAATGCCAACCATAGGCTCCTCCCGCCACCAACAGCAGCACCACACCACCTAAACCCCATCCAGCCCAACGTCGCCATTTTCCCGGCTCGTCCGCGTCTTCCCATTGCTCCTGTTGATCTTCAGCATCCATAAGCTCAAGATCCGATTCTGGTAGTTGATTGGGATCGTTAGGGGTTGTCATGTCCTCACACCGTTCTGAATACTCACACCTTGTTCTGATGATGCCACGGGAATCGCGGGAATGGGGAATAGGCAGAAGGCAATTTCCCCGCGTCGGAGCGTCTCCGTGTCTCCGCGTCGGAGCGTCTCTGCGTCCCCGCGTCGGAGCGTCACCCCATCTCCCTATCCCCCCATCCCCGCGTCTCCGTGTCACCCCATCCCCTAACTGCTATAAAATAAGGGAAAATAATCGAATTTGGGAGCGTTAACTTCTAGTAGCTTATGCGAGTTTATGTCCTGTTGTTTAATGTAGGCACGGAAAATGAGGGAATTCATACGATTAAGGTTCCCCACACCAATCCTAGGCAAGTGCGCAATAAGGTTTTAGTCTTTGAAGTCGAGGATGATGCCACTCGGTTTGCCTTGCAGTTAGAGGCTCAGGATTTCCCTTCTCCTAGTGTAGAGGCGATCGATGAAGATGAGATTAAGGCGTTTTGCGAAGAGGCAGATCTAGATTTTGAGTGGGTGAGTGAGGGGAAATTGGTCATTCCTCCAGAGAGTAATGTGGATTCTTTAGATTGGAGTGAGGAAGAGCCTGATGTACCGAGCGCTGAAGAGTCAGAGTCAGAAATGAGTTCGGAAGAACTCGATCGCATTCGCCGAAGTTTGGAAGGATTGTTATAAGACTATGGAAAATCGAGGTCATCTGTTAACAGAGCAAATTAATCCCCAAAGTTTAACGTTAGACCAATTGGGCACTGTGCAGTTGGTGGAGCTGTTTAATCGGGAAGATGCCCAAACGGTGGAGGCTTGTTCGCAGGCGAAGGAACAGTTAGCAGAAGCCATTGATCGGACGGCGTTAGCTCTTCAAAATGGGGGACGGTTGTTTTATGTGGGCGCGGGAACGAGCGGCCGTTTAGGGGTGCTGGATGCGGCGGAATGCCCACCTACATTCTGTTCTGACCCCCAGATGGTACAGGGGATTTTAGCTGGGGGTGAAGGGGCGCTGGTACGTAGTTCTGAGGGCTTAGAGGATAGATTTGAGGATGGGGTGCAGGTCATTGAGCAGTATCAGGTGACCTCGAAGGATGTGGTGGTGGGAATTACGGCTGGAGGCACAACGCCTTATGTTCAGGGGGCGTTACAGGGGGCAAAAGCGCAGGGGGCAACGACGATTTTTATGGCTTGCGTGCCTGTTGAGCAGGTTTCGGTGGCTGTAGATGTGGATATTCGCTTGTTGGTGGGACCGGAAGTTTTGGCAGGTTCCACGCGCCTGAAGGCGGGAACGGCAACGAAAATGGCGCTGAATATTTTGTCTACTGGGGTGATGGTGAAGTTGGGGAAGGTGTATGGTAATCGGATGGTGGATGTGGCGGTGACGAATACGAAGTTACGCGATCGCGCTCTACGCATTTTAGAGGATTTAACGGAGTTGGGGCGATCGCAATGCGAGCAACTTTTAGACGAGAGCGGACAACGGGTTAAGGTAGCTTTACTGATGGCTTGGACAGGAGTGGATGCTCAAACAGCTCAGAGTTATCTGGATCAAAACCAAGGAAATCTGCGATCGGCTTTAGCTGCTGTTTCCTCCTGAGAGTAGAATTGAGTTGAGACTCTTGACATTAAAGATTGTTTGGTGCAACAATTCAAGGTAAGAATATCCATAAGTGTTCGTCTCATGGGTAGTACCTCCGATTCTCAGGTTAGTGCAAGTCCAGTATTCTGGCCTAGCATGTATCTGAATCAGGAATTAGCCCTTCAGATAACTGGTAGTTCAGCAGACTGGATCTGCACTGGTTTGAGGCTCGAAGGTAGTAAGTTTGAGACGTTTACTAAGATGTAATCAAGAAAACTGTCGCTTATTCACTTAAGCGTCACTTTTGCTTGTACGCGATATTCCAACTGTAGTTATTGGAATAGTAAACCATGAATTCCAAACAAAAACAGAATAAAAGAGCCAAACTCATTGAACAGTTTGGCACTCGGTGTTATTGGTGTGAATGCATTCTATCCCCCGAAGAAATCACCCTCGATCACCTGATTCCTAAAAAACATGGAGGTTCTAACTCTTTAGAAAATCTGCGTATTACCTGTTTTTCCTGCAATAATCAACGAGGACATAGCCTTTTTCCTCCCCCATCTTTTAGGAAAAAAGTGAGGTAGTCTATTGTTGTAGGGGGAGGTTTAAAACCTGCCCCTACAACTTTAATTAAATATACAGTATAATAGAGGATTGCAATCAATCATAAAATACTCCATATCTATGACTTTGGATATAGACCATCAAGAGATAAATTTAAAACAAAGAAAAAAGCAAAAATCACTAGCAGAAGATGCTAGTTACTTTCACAAACTTTTGATGTTTAAAAATGAAAAACTTCTCCATCGTGCCTTAACCCATCGTTCATATGTTAATGAAAATCCTGGAGCCATAGGACACAATGAACGTTTAGAATTTCTTGGTGATGCCATTTTGACCTTTATCAGTGGTCAATATCTCTATCAGCGCTATCCGGAAATGGGAGAAGATGAAATGACCAGACGGCGCTCCGCTTTAGTCGATCAAAAACAATTGGCTAGATTTGCAGTTGAAGTTGGTCTAGACTTGAGAATGCGTCTAAGTCAAGGGTTAATCAAAGAAGGGGGATATCAAAATCCAAATTTACTCAGTAGTACCTTTGAAGCCATTGTTGGGGCTTACTATTTAGATTGCGATCAAAACATGGAAAAAGTGCGCTCTGTCATAGAAGAACTGTTTGATTCTGTCCCTCAAGAGCAAATGGTGGCTCGTTCCAACATCGACTCAAAAAATCGATTACAGGAATTAGTCCAAGCGAGGGGAGCCAAAAATCCTCCCAAATATGTAACGGAAAAAATAGGCGGTATGGATCATGCTCCAGAATTCATGTCTACAGTTTTTATTAGTGATAAAGCCTGGGGTAAAGGCAAAGGAAGAAGCAAAAAAGATGCAGAAAAGGAAGCGGCTACTTATGCCCTAGGTAAGTTAAAAGAAAAGGGGATTATCTAATCTAACTTTAGACTTACGCAAACATCAGTTTTGGTTAAGCGGGAGTAAAATTAGAGTAAATAGAGGAGCGATCGCGCAAAAGAGGAATGGAACCCTTACCCAGCAATTGGACAGATGTTATCCCTGATATTATCTACGAAACTGCGGAAGAATTCTTGGTCTCGTTTGCGAAAAAGCAAATCCGCCTCGCTCAACGCTATGATGGACAGAGTAAACATCTGAAAGCTATTGAAAATGGTAGAGTTCCAGCCAATGGTAGCATCGGTCTCGTTCCTTCGGAATTACCCGATTTTGACCTGAAATCAAAAGTCTTAGGACAAGGAGGAGATTACCGGTTGCATGGATACTTTATCGAAAATATACTACATTTCCCTGGCATGAGAACCAGTCATTAAAACATCACTATGACCATCCCTAATCATACTGTTTGGAATAGCTTATCCCAACTTCTAGATGAAATTGAACCGTGCAGAATTGCTCAACAACATTTAGAATCCTGCAACTATAATATCCAAGGTTATTGGGATAGTAAAAATCAATTTTACGATCGGGTTACATTGCTTGACTCACCAACAATTACTCTGGTGAATAGTGCTATTGGTATTAACCAGGTCAACGAGAAGGCTTGCCCGTGGATTAAGTTGGAATTTCTACTCGCCCCATATAATAATTCAGAAGATGAAGAAATTGGCGAACTGATTCTTGTTTTAGATGCTCAGTTGAATATTATCGATGAAAATTGGTGTCTCGATCTTGATTCTCCTGTTGTTGTTATTTCTGAGAATGCTGAGTGCGATCGTCAAATAGAACCGATCCGGTTAACCTAATGTTAAAAGCGACTATCGAGAAACATAGATAGTTAATTATTAATTATTAATTATCCCCTGTCCCCTGGTATAATTAAATTGGCCTATGCCTTGGCTCTCTAGCTCTAAGGCGTAGCATTGTGTCTCATTGGCAATTCCTCTATGATGTCTGCTGTGTCCAACAATTCCCTTACATTCCTCATCTTACTCGTTGCCCTGGGCATCTTGTTTTGGGGATTTCAACGCGCTCGTCCCTATGGTAGGTTGGGAATCTTGGCTTGGTTGCAGTCTGTGGTGCTGATGGTTCCCTGGTTGTTGTTTTTTGGGTTGTTTTCCCTGGGAATTTATCTCAACTTGGCGGGAATTTTGTTTATGCTGGTGGGTTCAACCGCAATTTATATTTTTCTGGGCCGACAGTTGCGAGTATCGGGACAAGATGAGCTATTGCGTCAACAGGTGGCAGAGCGGTTGAAACAGCGGCAGGAAAATCCTTCGAGTTCCCTCAGTGACAAAGCGTTGGCGGCTCAGACTGGGGAGATGCCTTCGGTTGTTGCGTCAGAACCGATTGGCATTCCAGCAGAGGAATTGAAGCAGATTAAGGAAATTTTTGGCATCGATACCTATTTTCTCACGGAAACTCTGCCCTATCAGGAAGGGGCAATTTTTAAGGGGAATTTACGAGGAGACCCAGATCAGTCGTATGAGAAACTTTCGGAGCGGTTAAAGGAGCGCCTGGGCGATCGCTATCGGTTATTCTTAGTTATGGGCCCAGATAATAAGCCCATTGCGATCGTACTTCCCCAAAGTCAAGACCCCAAACCCCTCACCCTGGGTCAAAAGGCTTTAGCAGTAGCTTTAGGACTCGCTACCCTCGCCACCAGTATGGAAGCAGGTGGTATTTTTCAAGGGTTTGACTGGTTTAGTGAATGGTCAAGATGGCCCGAAGCCCTGCCGATCGCCATTGGCCTGTGGGCGATATTATTAGTTCATGAGTTGGGCCATGGCTGGATAGCCAAAAAATACCACATTCGCCTCAGTTTGCCCTTTTTCCTCCCCACCTGGCAAGTCGGTTCCTTTGGCGCTATTACCCGGTTTGAGTCCATCTTACCCAACCGCAGTGTTCTGTTTGATATTGCCATTGCCGGGCCAGCAGCAGGGGGTTTATTATCCCTATTTCTGTTAATTCTGGGTTTATCCTTATCCCATTCCGGTAGTCTGTTTCAAATTCCCTCCCAATTTTTCCAAGGTTCAGTTTTAGTGGGAACCTTAGCCCGAGGAATTTTAGGGGATGTGTTGCAAAATTCCCTCGTTGATGTGCATCCATTAACCTTAATGGGATGGTTAGGTTTAGTTCTCAGTGCCATTAACCTCATGCCTGCGGGTCAATTGGATGGAGGGCGCATGGTACAAGCGATTTACGGACGCAAAATCGCCGGAATCACCACCGTTGCCACGTTAATTGTGTTGGGATTTGCCTCATTTGTGACTCCATTAGCGTTGTATTGGGCGATCGTCATTTTAGTCTTACAACGGGATTTAGAGCGACCTAGCTCAAATGAAATTACAGAACCCAATGATGCTCGCGCTGCCTTGGCTCTTTTAGCCCTATTTTTGATGATTGCCACCCTGATGCCCTTGACTCCCAGTTTAGCCGGGCGTTTAGGGATTGGGTGATTATGTTTCTCCTCTAGGTTTGAATGGGATGAATAGTTTACTGATCGCAGGAACGGATACGGATACGGGCAAAAGTGTCTTAACGACAGCCTTAATCGCCTATTGGCAAACCTATTACAAAGACCGACCCCTAGGGGTAATGAAACCTATTCAATCTGGAGTGGGAGACCTAGAACTCTACCTGGATTTATTTATCCTCGACCAGTCCCCAGAATCCATTACCCCCCTCTATCTGCAAACTCCAGTTGCCCCTCCTATTGCCGCAGAAGTGGAGAATAAGACGATTGACCTTGCCCCTATATGGCAGGCATTTACTAGCCTTCAGAAGAGCAAAGAGTTGGTCATGGTGGAAGGTTTGGGGGGTTTAGGTTCGCCGATTACTCATGAATTGGTTATTGCCGACTTAGCCAGGGACTGGAAACTACCCACGGTGTTAGTCGTTCCGGTTAAGTTGGGGGCGATCGCCCAAACGGTTGCCAATGTAGCCCTTGCCCGTCAATATCGCGTACCCCTGATCGGACTGGTTCTCAATTGTATCCATCCCTGTACTCCTACCCAACAGGAACAATGGGCCCCCATTTCCCTCATCGAGTCCCTCACTCAAATGCCAATTCTAGGCACACTTCCCTATTTAGAGAATCCCAGAGATGTAAGCCAATTGACCCAAGCAGCAGCCCGTCTCGATCTAGAGCGTTTTTTCATCTATTAAAAGTTAAAAAAAATCAAGCCAGCTAATCATTATCCAATTTCACTTTTGGGTTAAAATTCTCTAACAATTATTGGAATGACATAACCCATGAAACTGCAAAGATTACTGGTTTTACCTTTACTTTTCTTAATCTCCTGTGGTTCCCAGGAAATAGAGTCTACAAACAGCAACCGGGAAGCAATCGCCGCTTGTCCGGAGCGACTGACCTTAGCAGTTACCGATATTTTCGGAGAAGAAGAGCTAAAAAAAGACTTTGGTGAATTTCAAACCATTTTGGGGGAAGCTTTGGGAATTTCTATTGATCTCTTTCCGATGAATGACCGCGTTACTGCTGTCCCTGCATTACTCTTTGAGCGTATCGATCTCGCTCTAGCAGGGCCTTCTGAATATGTGCTTTTAAAAGCCAATGCTGATGCGATTCCCTTAGTAGGAATTACCCGTCCTGGCTATTATACCGTCATTGTTGCCAATGCCAACAGCGGGATTGAGAATTTGCAACAGCTCAAAGGAAAAACTATTGGCATTCGAGAAGAGGGTTCAACTGCAAGTCACTTAGGCGCTCTGAAAATATTAGCTGATATGGGGTTAAAACCCAATCAAGATTTTAACGTAGAAATTATTGGCAGCGATCGCGGCTTAGTAGTACTCAAGGAGGGCAAGCTAGACGTTTGGTCAGATGGTAACCATCACTATCAGCGTGCCCTAGAAAAATATAATCTTCAAGCATCAGAATTCACCCGGATTTCCCAGGGCAAACCCTTGCCAAACGATCTGATTGTTGCGAATCCATACCTAAATGCAGAGTGTATCGCACAACTACAAGCTCGGATTGTTGAAAATGAAAGGAAATTAATTGACGCGATTGGGGTCTCCCCAGCGAACAAAAAATACGCCCAGTCACAAATAGTTCCCGCTAAAGACGAAGATTACGACCTGATTCGGGAGGGATATAAGGCGATCGGTGAAGAAGATTTACTTTCTCCAAACCAATAACCTATTATCACTCATAAGCTAACCCAAGCAAGCATGGAGCAATTCACCATGAAACAGTGGCTGAACCACTGGCAACTTTCCAGTATCTTCAGAAAAATTGGTTACGCTAACTTCCTAGTGGTGAGTATCTCCATTTCTGGAACATTTATCGGATTTTTAATTGGCGATTATTATGAAGAACAAGCACAGAAAAGTTTGACCAAAGCCATTCAACAAGAAGAGCTACTGCACAACCTAGAAACTTACATCTTCAAAATTCAAGCCCACCCCTATAAACTCATTAGTACGGTAGAAGAAGCCCTATGGTTCAGTTACAAGATACAGCAATTTGAAGAAGATATTGATGACATAGAAGGCTTAGTAAGCGAACTGAATCAATTAGGAGACCTTTCAGGAAGTGCAGCCCAATCTATCGATCGCTTTTGCGAACAAGCCCAAACAGTCATAGATAATTATGCCGACCGCTTTGAAGAAATCCTACCTCAAGTCGATCCCCTGAGATTATCACCAGACAAACGAGGCAATGCTCAACAGCAAGTTTTGCTGGCTGTTCTGGAGAAAGAGAGTCAAGAAATTGACATTCAATTTGAGAGATTAAGCAATCAACTCAACAGACTTTTACAAATTTCCGAGGATTATCAAGAAAAGGCATCCCTGCAAACTAAGCAGGCAAAAAAAATCCGCAAAGTCGTCATTTTTTTTAGTCTAACGGTTTCTACTTCTATGGCATTTATTTTAGCTTTTTATACCGGAAGAAAAATTGCTAGCCCCATTGAATTAGTAACCCAGACCGCTCAAAAAGTGACGGCTGAATCTAATTACGATCTCGAAGCGCCTGTCCTGACTAACGATGAAGTTGGCATCTTAGCAAATGCCTTAAATCAACTCATTCAAAAAGTCAAAAAACAGCTCTATGAACTCTCAGAAGCGCAATCTTTTTTAGAAAACAGAGTTGAAGAGAGGACTCATGAGTTGAAAGAAACATTAGATACCTTAAAAGAGACTCAAGCTCAACTGATTCAAACAGAAAAAATGTCAAGCTTGGGCGAAATGGTTGCTGGAGTAGCCCATGAAATCAATAATCCTGTTAGTTTTATTTATGGCAATATTAGCCATGCCCAAGAATACCTAGATAACTTTTTAGATTTACTGAGTCTTTACCAGGAACTTTATCCAGATGTTAGGACAGAAATTACAGAAAAGATGGAAGAAATCGATTTTGAGTATATTCAATCTGATTTTCCTAAAATCTTGGACTCCATGCTTATGGGAACCAACCGCATTCAATCTATTGTCTCTTCTTTAAGAAACTTCTCCCGTTTAGATGAATCAGAAGTAAAAGATGTTAACCTTCATGAAGGTTTAGATAGTACGTTGATTATTCTTGGTAACAAACTCAAATTAGGCGTTGAAATCATTACAACTTATGGAGAATTACCGGATATCACTTGTTATCCCTCCCAACTCAATCAAGTATTTTTAAATTTAATTGTGAATTCAATTGATGCTTTGTTAAGTAGTGAAATCGAGCCTAAACAGATCGCAATTTCAACGGATAGAATCAATCCAGATAAAATCCAGGTTAAGATTCAAGATAATGGCCCGGGAATTCCGGAAGAAATTCGCCATAAGATCTTTAACCCATTTTTTACAACCAAGCCAATTGGCAAAGGAACGGGTTTGGGTTTAGCCATTTCCTATCGCATTATCGAGAAACATCAGGGGAAAATCGAAGTCTTTTCTGCAATCGGTAAAGGAACGACCTTTGAAATCACGCTTCCCATTGAGTTGGTTCAGGCTTAAATTAGCAGTAAAATACGGCTTTATAATTATCATTCCTCGCTCAAAAGTTGTTCGACAAAGCGATAAAGAACTGATGGATGTTCGCTGTCTAACACTTGTTGTTTTAGGACTCTTAATCCTTTTGCCAAGGGTTCAGCTTGAGGCTGATAACGGGTATTGGCACTGAGTAAATCTTCAAAAACTTGTTGTTCAATTTCCTCTCGTTTAGGAGGTTCTCCACTTTTGGGGAAAGGACTTTCATACTCAGTTCCAGTGACTTCATATTTGAGCAAGAAAATGAGCGCCTGACTTTTTTCGTGTAATGTTTGCCGTAATTTTCGGACATTAATATCTAACCGATTAAATCCTAATTGTCCCTCAATTCGCAATTCAACGATCGCTTCCTTTGTCTGGTATATTTCCTCACTCACTTTTTTCTCGGCTGCTTCTTCAACTTCCTCTTGCGTTTGCTGCTTATTCACTTTTAGCTTAAGTCGCACAATCGGTCGTTGATAATAGTCTCGCTTTAACTGTGCCTGTATTTCACTCTTTCCCAGAGCAACTAAATATACTCCTCTTGGGTTTTGATCCTGTCCCTCTGCAATACTATTGGCTTCGGTTGAACCTGGATTAAAAATCCATCCTTCAGCCGTATACTGTTTATGGATATGACCCAAGGCTAAATAATCAATTCCAGCTTCTTTAAGAGGTCTTAACTCATCATATTTCAGCGCTCCCGAATAGCGAGAAATTTGTCCTTCTAAACCATGGTGGAATAACATGATCTGATAAGTTGGGGGATCGGGCAAGTGTTGAATCGAGTCTGCTAACTGAAGAATAGCTTTCGGAGCGGATGCACCATACCAGCGAGATCCAATCACTCTCACATCACAAGGCAGATCGATATAACCTCCCTGTCGTGTTTCCGGAGTCCACAGATCGTAAGCTTGTTCGGCATTGGGTTCAAGTAAAATGAGCAGCTCACTATCAGCTAAATAGCGTAACCAACTGGTGCGCGTCCCATAGGGGAGATTATCATGATTGCCTTCGATCGCCAAAACCGGAATATTTGCCTTTTGCAGCAATTCTAAACCAATCTGTGCCTGATTCAGGGTCGCCGGGAGAATCTGGCGATGCTCAAACAAGTCTCCAGCGATGAGGACAAAATCGACCGATTCGGCGATCGCATATTTCTCTAGGGCATCCTTAAAGGCAAAGAAGAAATCCTTAGTTCGCTCTGCATTATCATAGCGATCGAATCCCAAATGAACATCCGACAGGTGTAAAAATCGAGCCATAATTAATCAAAGATCGTATGTATCGCTTTGCGCTAGGGAACAGGGAACAGGGAATAGGGAATAGGATTGTGGTACATGGCTTTGGGGGTTGAACAGTGTACTCTATAACAGCACTTTGCGCTGTAAGTAATAGACACTCTCCCAAGAGCTTGCATCCGTGTCCCCTTCACCTTAAGCGAGGGCCGTTTTTCCTTGGAGATAATCGTCAATTTGTTGGCGATGATCGTGGGAAAGGCTACCTTCGGGTAAATTCGACCAGTCGTAAGCTTGAACCGTTTGAATTTCCAAGGTATCTTGAATGCTAATCTCCCCTTCTACTTGTGCTTCCACCATAATACAAACGGAATGGATGCGCGGATCGCGATCGGGTGCAGAATATACCCCGACTAATCGCCGAATACTCACTACGGTTAAGCCAGTTTCTTCCGCCACTTCTCGCACTGCTGCTTGCTGAATTGTTTCGCCCCAATCGACTAATCCTCCGGGTAAGCCCCAGGATTCATCATCCTTGCGTTGCACTAAGACTACACGTCCATCGGGAAGAATCGGTACAACACTGGTTCCCACCAAGGGATGGCGGAAAATGAGTCCAAGAACAGTTTGAAAAATTTGCCACAGATGGCTCATAGGAAGTCAATCAAGGGAATAAGGGCAGTGCAAAGTTAGGGACTGAGCAAGAGGTTCGATCATCTTAACGTGTTAGTTTTTCAAAGTCGAGGCTTGAAGAAAGAGCGCTAATGCAACTTGCTGATGTACCCACAGAAGGGTTATAATGACTCTTCTGTGCCATCAGTGATTTCCAATGAGGTGAACATGGCGAAACGCCGTAATCCGAAAAAAGAAAAGGCTCAAAGAAACCTAGCATACGCTCGTAAGTTCCGTAAACGGACTCATCGGGGCTATACCAGCAGACGTTCTCCGATGGATAGTCTCCAAAATGAGAAAGAGGAGAAAGAAAAGGAAGAGAATGAAGTTGAAGCAACCTCTGATGGAAGCTAATACCATTTCTATTTGAAGATGCATTGAACAAGGGGCTTCTAGCCCCTTGTCTATTAAGGATTAATATCCATCCAGATAAGTAGTAACCCTGAAAAGAAATGGTCTAAGTATCGGAGTTTAAGCGGGATCGAGCCATATCTAGGGCTTGCTGAACTTGTTCAAACCCTGTCCCCCCATAGCTATTGCGGGCGGCTACGACTTGACGGGGGGCGATCGCCTCATAAATATCGGCTTCAAAGACTTCATGTAAGGCTTTCCATTCGTCTAAACTCAGGTCTTTGAGTAGTTTTCCAGCCCCTAGACTGGTTTTTACCACTTTCCCCACTAAATTATAGGCTTCTCGGAAGGGAACCCCCTTAGCTGCTAGATAATCCGCTACATCGGTGGCATTAGAGAAGTCAGACTCTACGGCTTCTTGGAGGCGGGAGGGACGAAATTCTAAGCCTTCTGCCATTAAAATAGTCATGGCTTCTAAGCAGGCTTGTACGGTTTTGACTGTATCAAAGAGGGCTTCCTTATCCTCCTGTAAGTCCTTGTTATAGGCTAAGGGCAACCCCTTCATTAATACCAGTAACCCTTGCAGATGACCGAATACGCGTCCGGTTTTACCCCGCACCAGTTCGGGAACATCAGGGTTTTTCTTTTGCGGCATAATGCTCGAACCGGTGGCGCAGCTATCTTTGAGGGTGACAAAGCGAAATTCTTCGGAAGACCAGAGAATGACCTCTTCGGCTAACCGGGATAAATGCACCATAATTAAGCTGGCGCTACAGGCAAATTCAATGGCAAAATCGCGATCGCTCACTCCATCTAAACTATTGTTATATACGCGCTCAAATCCCAACAACTTGGCGCTATAGTGGCGATCGATCGGAAACGTGGTTCCCGCTAACGCTCCAGAACCCAAGGGAGAGATATTCACCCGTTTCGCCACATCCGTTAACCTCTCCCAGTCCCGTTGGCTCATTTCCACATAAGCTAACAAATGGTGAGCTAAACTTAAGGGTTGGGCCCGTTGCAGATGGGTATAACCGGGGATGAGAGTTTCAATATTCTGCTCGGCTAAATCAATTAAAACTCGCTGAAATTCCCGTAATTGCGTTTTAATTTTACCGATTCGATCGCGCAGATAGAGCCGCGTATCCGTTCCCACTTGGTCATTGCGGCTGCGAGCGGTATGCAGTTTCTTGCCTACATCTCCGGTAATTTCTGTTAGCCGTCGCTCCACCGCAAAATGCACATCTTCCGCATCAACAGTGGTTTGAAATGCTCCCCGTTGATACTCCTGCAAAACCTGTTGCAACCCTTCCACCAGTTGCTCCCCTTCTGCGACAGAAATAATCCCCGTGTGGGCCAACATTTGGGCGTGAGCGATGGAACCGGCGATATCATATTCAATTAGCTCAATATCAAAGCCGATACTCGCATTAAAACGGGCGATCGCCGGATGTAAAGCACTCTCAAAGCGATCGCTCCAGGTTTTCTTCTCAGTCATAATCGTGTTTCCTCGTTAACGAACCCTAACCACCATAGGTAGTAATTTGGCGAATGATATAGCCCAAAATAATCCCTAAGATAAACGCCCAAACCTGTCCACTTTCAATAAAATTAGCAAAAGCCGTCTTGACATTAGCCATCAGATCGGCATCAGTCTGTTGAGCTAAAACAACACTTAAGAAACCACCGACACCATACACACTAAACTTAGAACCTAAAGTCATAACTCACCTTTCTAATGAACCGCTGATTGTCTATGAGGGTCAACTTGCATCACCACAAGAGTCATATCATCTCGATGGTCATTCCCCGGCCCCATAAACTCATTCACCCGATCGAACAGGTAATCTAGAATAGCTTGGGGATTGGCGTAATGCTGACAGGCCAATTGAAAGGCTTCAATCAGGTTTTCTTCATCAAAGCGATCGCCCTTACGATTGGATGCATCTGTAAACCCATCTGTATAGTAGAGAATAATGTCCCCTGGATACAGTTGAGATTGTGCATCTTCATATTCTGAGTTGAGATCCAAACCAATCAGCATCCCCATCGTATCTAAACGTTGGATCAACTGATTCGAGGCTTGCCAGAGCAAAGGCGGATTATGGGCCGCATTGCTATAAGATAAAACCTGGGTCGAAGGATCGTACTCCGAATAAAACAGGGTCACAAAGCGGTTCGCTTGGTCTAAATCTTGGTACATCGCATGATTGAGATGTTGAAGAATTCGCGAAGGAGAATGTCCATTGAGGACTTCTGCCCTCAGCATTCCCCGCAACATTGTCATGATTAAACCCGCCGGAACCCCTTTTCCCATCACATCCCCTACCGTAATACACCAGCGCCTCAACGGTTGAGCCTGAGTACCAGAGCGTTTTAACCATTCTGGGGGATGGATCGAGATAAAATCATAGTAATCTCCTCCAACTCGGTTAGCATTTTGACAGCGAGCGGCCAGTTTAAGTCCTTCAATTTGGGGATAGGTATGGGGTAAGAGTTGATTTTGGATTTCTGCACCAATTTCTAATTCCCGATCCAGTCGTTCTTTTTTGCGTAGCTCTGCGGACAGCTCATCATTTTCAATTGCCACTGCCGTTTGATCGGCGATTAAACGCAGTAATTTCTCGCGAGTTTCCGTCCAGGTATACTCAGAGTTGCGACTAAATACATATAATCTCCCCCGTTCCGTTTTGCGCACAATTACTGCTGTACCAAATAATTGGGTGTGGGAGCCGAGATAATGATTCACTTCGCGATCGAGCAAAACCGTCATCTCTTCCATATTCAGCGATCGCCCATGACGACCTCTCAGTTGAGTATTGACCGTTTCTAGGGCTTGGCGAATATCTTGACATTGGTGGGAGTCATGACAATGCATTTGTTCAAGTTTCAATTTGCCATTGGCTTGAAATAAAACCAAAGCGCCTCCATCTGCATCCGTTACCCGTGCTGCCATCAAGGGAATTAACTCTAGAAATTGATTGAGGTTGTTAAAACTGCGCAGGGCAAACCCCAAGGACATTAACAGATCTTGAATTTTATTTTGCTCTCGCCTCAGACGAACCACCAATTCCTTCAGAGCATGGACTGGGGTTTGATCCTCACTCACAGGTTTGGGGGTGCTGGTGGGCAATTGGGGAGTTGAATTGCCGGTTGGTTGGGGGGAAGGTTGGGGAATTGGCACAGCGCTCATTTGCTCGGGGTGCAAGAGTGTAGACAAAGGAGGAATACAGGTTATCTCAAGAGTTCGGTCAGCATCTTTGGGTATTCAGGATACTCTAATCCGGTCAATTGTGGCCGATCCTCGTTCATCTTAATCTATGAGCCAGGAATGGGGAATAGGGAATAAAAGAATAGGGAATAGGGAAAACCGGATAAACTTCAGAGATTCAAAAATCCCAGAGCTATCATGGGGGAGAGCAATACTCTAGTCTTACGGGGCAAGTATTCTCGTTTATCCACAAGTTTTTTATCCTGAAAAGCTTGCTCCGTAGGGCTTTCAGTATAAGTGAACTTCAAATTAGCGTAATATATCCTGAAGAACTCAGAAGCGCTATAACTGATGTAACACCAATCTCTGAATAATTTGCGTGACTTCCGTTGCCATCCGAGCATCCAATTCTACAGCTTCACGATCGCCATCTCCTAAATCCTTCCCGGCGCGTAACGTCATCGTCAAAGACTTCAATTGACCTCGGTATTCAAATTGCACAAAACAGCTATACGTCAGTTCCGTACGATCGCGGTAAGAACTACGCCCAAATCCCATTTTAGAGAGAATCACGGGATTCTGAATCTGTATGCCTAATTTGGCGATCGCAACATCTACATAGCGGGCACAATCTCGCCCTAAACAAGGCACTAATAGGGCAAGCTGAGAATCGCCCAATCCAGGGATGCGAGCGGATGAAGATAAATGATGATGCCAACCCACCATCGATAAAATTCGAGTCAGAACATAAGCTGGGATTGAATTTTCTCCCGGTTGAGTTGCACGAGATTTGACTTCATCCACCGCCGAGAGCAAGACTTCCCCATTGCGAGTAATTTGTGGCTGGGCAGTAAAGGGTTCTTCCCCATATAATCCTTGGAAATCCAAACCCTCTTGTCCACTGAGTTCTTTCACCCAAGTTTCCAGATCGGCATAGGTTTGGAAACACTTAAATGCTGCTGCGATCGCATTAGAACTGCCGTAGGTTTCAGCATAGCTCACCAGATCGTTAATCGCACCCATCAAGGGATACACCGTCTCTGAATCTCCAATTTGTGCCCCTTCCAACTCTCCTGTTACCTGAGTTAGGGCATTAATCACTTGCAAAAACTTGGTTGCACTCCAAAACTCCACTTTGTCTAGCGCATTCCTACCCAACCATTGGGCTTTAAATGCACCACCCGCCGATCCACCGATACAAATGCAAGCATTTTTAATATCCGGGTGCAGAAAATCTAAGCGTCTCTCATTAATTTTAGGTCTTTCCTTGAGTGGAGAATAATTTTTACACCCAGCATAGTATAAACTAGGGCATTGTTTCAGGCGATCGCCATAGCTTGACACATCGCTCCGATAGGGAGAGCGCTCGATGGTGCGATCGAGAAATGCCATTTTCCAACTGTTATATCCCGCTTCCTCCTGAAAAAATTCAGCATAGAGGCGATCGGGAGAAATCGATAGGGGTAGAGAGTTACGAGTCAAAAATGGCATAAACGCACCCAAAATCTAGTCAAAAAAGAGCTGACTTTCATCATACCTGAAATTTCCTCCAGTTCGATTGATTCTACCTTTAGGATTATTTTTTTCAAAATTCAACCCTTCTGATTTTGATTGAGGGAGATCAGAGAATTACTTGAATAAATGGCCAGAGCTATCCAAATGAAACCGAAAGAGATCAAGTGAGTTCGAGTAAAGGGTTCTTGATAGAGAAACACCGCTAAAATTAATTGAATTGTTGGTTCGATATATTGCAGAAATCCCAAGGTTGAGAGGTTTATTCGTTTCACAGCTAGGTTAAACCAGAGTAAAGGTAAAGGAGCCACTAACCCACAACTAAATAATAGGAAGGTCAGGGGTAAACTGAGTCCAAAGTTACCCGAGCCGGTTTTTGCCCAATGCATGACTAGAGCGAGAGCAATGGGAGCTATCAGTAGGCTTTCAACAGCTAATCCAGGTATGGGTTGGATAGTAGAAAGTTTACGGATGAGACCGTATAATCCGAAGCAGAGGGCTAGGCCAATGGCAATCCATGGGATTTGGCCTTGTTCCCAAATCAGATATCCCACACCTATCATCACCAGGATAACGGCAATCCATTGGCCAATATTAAGCTTCTCTCGCAAAAATACAAAGCCAAGGAAAATACTAAATAAAGGATTAATGAAATAGCCTAAACTCGCTTCTAAAACGCGATCGCTATTGACCCCATAGATATAAATGCCCCCATTGAGGGAGTTTAAAGCTGCTGTACTCAGTAGAATAGCCAATGTTTTCGGCGATCGCCACAACCGCTTCACCTCAATGAGTTGCCGCTGCATGGCTGACACTACCAACAGCAGCAGAGAAGACCAAATCATCCGATGACAGATAATTTCCATCTCTGGCAGCGCATCAAAGAGCTTCCAATATAGGGGAAGAATCCCCCAAGTGCCATAGGCCAAAACAGCATAGAGAATGCCGATATTCAAGTTGATTAAGACCCTTTGCATTTAGGTTTCAGTCAACACCTCTTCAAAATCAAAATCAGGAGCTGCTAACACATACACTAATGTGGGTAAATTCGCCGTTTTATCATGCAACGTTTCATAATATTGGGTGTATTGGTGGGCTGGAATTAAATCCGGTTTAGCCAGTCCCAAGAAAATTAAATCGGCATTTTGGGAACTTTCGTGCAGAATATCTTCAAATAACCGTCCTTGGGAAACAATCACTTCGGCGATCGCCCCCAAACGCAATTGACCGATAAATTGTTCCAAATTCAACCGTGCTGATTCCGCCGCCGCTTCATCGGTAACGATAATTTTGACAAAAATTTGTGCCTGATGCCAATCGATATCAGTACGCAGCAGATAAGCCAATAACAGCATTAACCCCCCATTGGCTTGCATTCCCCGCCACCAAATATCAATCCTGCGGTGTTTCCCAAACCCTCGTTCTGGGTTTTCCCGAAACACCAGGATACTGCGTTTGGCTTGGTGTAATTGGGTAATCATCTCACAATATTGATCTCGTCGTTGAGGCGATTCACTATCCCCCAACAACACCGTATTGGGAACCAAAGGCCCTAACCCATAGCTTTCCACCAAGCGTACCGCTCCTTCAAAAGGATCGGGGGCTGTAATCACCCGTACCAACGCTTGCACGCCTCGTTTTTCCACATATTCGCGGATCATTATTTGCAATTCTGCCTGCTGAGATAGATCCCGCGAACCTTCCGGAAGCACGCTAGAAATGGTAATTAATCCTCGGTTATGGGTGAGAGCATCAGCAATCTCAATCAGAGGCCAGCGCTTGCGGGGAATACCCGATAACACCAATAAATGGGGCCGCCAATTTTTGGGGTCTTCAGCATGATCGAGTTGGAGCAGTCCCTCCCGGAGAATCGCCATCCAAATCCCTCGCCGAGTATCTCCCCAAGTAGCTTCGAGTTCCTGTCGTTGCAACCAGATGAAAATCGCCAGAACGATAATGGCGGCAACCACAGTAGCCATGGCATCAATTAAGAACATGACCGCTAAACAGCCGATCGCCCCTAAAATGGATAGATACCAGGGAACTTTAAAGGCAGGGCGATAGGAGGGACTTTGTAAAAAGCCTTCTATACCTGCGGCAACATTAAGAACCATGTAAGTGGTAAGGAAAAACATGGTCAGAATGGGAGCAATCAGATCGAGTTCTCCCAAAGAGACCAAGGCAACTGCCACACCTAACGTAACAATTGTACCGATACGCGGTTCATCCTCTCGACCGCTCCCACTTGCCAAAAAACTCAACCAGTCCGGAAGGACTCCATCCCTGGCTAAGGCTTGTAATACCCTAGGGGCCCCTAAAATACTTCCCAAGGCACTTGATAGGGTGGCTCCCCAAACCCCTAATAAGATCGCCGGCCCCCACCAGGACATCTGTTGCATAATCAGAGGATTGGCAATCAAACTGCTTGCGTCCGATCGCATGGCCAGAATTACCGGCAAAATCATATAGATGACATATCCCGTGCCTACCGCTGCTAGAGTGCCATCAGGGATCGAGCGTATTGGATTTTTCAAGTCTCCTGACATGCTCACCCCAGACATGATTCCAGTAACTGCAGGAAAGAAGACGGCAAATTCTTCCCAAAAGGATGTGCTATTGTCTGGGGGCGATCCCACCCATCCCATAGGAGTAACATCAGGAAGAGCTGAACCCCAGACAAAAGAAGTGAGTGATAATAGGATTGCTCCCATAATAAAATACTGGGCTTTAATGGCAACGCTAGCGGAGGTGAGGGCGACAATTCCTACCAGAATTGTCGTGATAATACCCACATAGAGCTGATTAAGAGCGGGAAAGGTTGCGGCGACACTTTCAGCAAAACCGATGGTATAGAGGGCGATGGAAAGGCTTTGAGCAAAATATAAGGGAATACCCACAGCTCCTCCAGTTTCAATGCCCAAGGAGCGACTAATCATATAGTATGCGCCGCCTGTGCGGACAACGCGATCGGTGGCAATGGCAGAGATCGAGAGGGCTGTGAGGAAGGTAATGGCAGTAGACAGGGTAACGATCGCCAATGTGGGAATCAGCCCCACACTACCCACTACCCGTCCAAACCGCAAGTACATGATCACCCCTAGAATGGTCAAGATCGAAGGGGTATAGACTCCACCAAAGGTTCCTAAGCCCGTTTTTACTGGCTCGTCTGATGCAGATATTTGCGATACTTCAGCACTTGAGCTGTTTTTTTTCATAAAGGGAATAAGGAATAGGGAATAGGAAATAGGGAACAACCAATCTCTGCGTCTCCCCATCCTCCTATCTTACCGATCTCCGCGTCCCTGCCATTAATTCGTCGATTCCAAAATCCGGTCTTGGGGGAGGAAGGAGCGATCGCGAGAAATGGCTGCTACAGGTTCAGTGAGGGTAAACTCACCGCTATCAATCCAGTTTTTTAGGGCGATCGCCACTTGGCGCGATCGGTAGAGGCTGGCTAAGGGAGCCGTACGCACGGGGGTTCCTTCGATGGTAATTTTACCACTTTTGAGTTGGGCATAACTAACCAAGCCAAACGTGGGGCGGTTGCGTCGGGGAATGGAAAAATCGACAATGGGAGCCACCAGATCTTTATCTTGCACAGCACAGCATTGTACGACTTCTTCATTCAGAACGGGTAGGGGAACGCCTACCCCTAACATTAAGGAAGGGCCATAGTTTTTAAAGTAACAGCCTCTCACCCATTCTCGGCTCATTTGTTTCGCATCTCCAACGAGGGCAAGGGTGGCAGCCGGGCCGATGGGGGTACGATTAGGAAGACGCTTTTGTAGGGGAAAGTGTTGGGTTCCCTCCCAGGTAATATAACCGATCGCCCCGCCGATAAAAATCCGTGTGCCAATGCCAATCCAGCTTAAGTCAGGGTCATTGAACAGGGGAGAAAGGGCCCCAGCATTGGCGTATACCGCGTTACCGAGGCGGGGCAGCAGGGGCCCTAGGTAGGTGTAGAGGGGGCGATCGCCGCCATTGACTCCAACAATAAAGTTCTGGTATAAATTGCGGGGATTATAGAGATAAAACTGGTTGATACTCTCTTTACTAATATTGGTCTCAAAAGATTCTCTGGGGTAGCAATCTGTACCTTGACCCAGGGCCCGTAGAGGCAAGGATTTCCCTGCAATCAAGTCTTCAATTGCCTGACCTCCCCCCCGATCTTTGAGGATTTCGCCTTCTCTTGTTTCTGCGATCTGCGTGGCCCCTAAATACAGATCTACAGCCCCAAACCCTGAGTAGGCAGGGACTCCATCAATCCAGCATTGACGGATTTTGATCGGTGGATCGGTTTGCCCGAGGTTAAGCATTGCTCCGGAAGATTCCATGGGTTCAAAGGTTCCGGTGACGATCGCATCGACTTGTTTGGCGACTTCAGAAACCGTGCTTTCAGCAACTCTAGCTTTCAGTTCTTCTACGGTAACCACCACGGCTTCTTGGCGGCGAATTTTATGATTGATTTCAGCAAC
Organism: Roseofilum sp.; assembly: GCF_982964205.1. NCBI lineage: Bacteria > Bacillati > Cyanobacteriota > Cyanophyceae > Desertifilales > Desertifilaceae > Roseofilum > Roseofilum sp. The sequence goes on from NZ_CEZBFX010000059.1 coordinate 27,020, forward strand.
GGTACGCATGGGTTAAGAGATATCTAGAGTAACGATCGAGGGTGGATACTGGGTAGATAGGGGAGGTGCAGGAACCATTTCCCCTCGAAAATCGAGCAGTTGTACTAGAATCAGATAGGCGATCGCCAAAAGTAAGGAAATGGCTCCGGTCAAAATAGCCACAAATTTAGAGCGGTTCATGGTGAGAGAGTAAGGTTTATAGGGTTGAGGTGGGTTTCTGCTGGATGGACAGGGAAGTCCAAGTCTAGGAAACCCAAGAATTATAGCGCTTTGCGTTGGCAATGGGTAATGGGGATGGGGCGATCGCTATTTTAAGGCTGCTGCTCTCTCCAATTACCAAGGCGTAACAATCATGGTAAACGCAGCCCAATAATAAGGATGGGAAAAAGCTCAGTACAGGACAAAAGGCTTGAAAAGAAGAGATTGAACACAAGGGAAAGTCCTTACCAGCCCGAGTCCTCTTTTCTCATTTGAGAAAGGGTGAGTCTCAACAACTGCAAGAGGTCTATCGGGTTTGGGGAATGAGAGTTTCGGCCGATGATGAGATTTGAACTCACTCCTTAGTCGATGGCTAACGCTATTTGAATGGCTAGAAGCTTTGCCAAATCTGCCTTGTAGAACCTTGAAAGGAAAATAGGTAGAAAATAGGTAGATGTCTGACACACACTTTAAGCAGGCATGGTCTCTGGTGAATGAGTATTTCCACTCTCACCAGATTGACCCATCCAAGTACGTTGACCATGAACTGGTGAGGATTTACCTTAAGGCTTGCCAGAAAAGTACTCCCAAGGGAGTGTCCATTAGCAAGCAAGGGAATCGACTGTATCTTCGGTTCAAGACGGCGACTAAGACGGCAACGGCTGACAACTCCTGTAACGAGGACTTCACCCGTGATGGTTGCATCAATGCTCTGGCGAAAGCTTTAGCAGTCTTTGACAAACTCAAGGGGACTGATAAAGAATCTGAATTCTGGTCATGGTATGAGACACAAATCAAGGGCAATACTTCCCTTGAGAATGACATCATCACCATTGGGGATGCCATTGAGGTTGTTAAAAAACAGTTCTTCAAAGACTACGACAAAGTGGGTAGGGATAGGTCAGACTCAAGTTTAGACACCAACTCTAAAGCTTCTTATCAAGAAGCTTATGGAGTGTTTCACTCTAAGCTTAATCCTGAACTGAAACTTACAGCAGATAACCTCATCTCTGAAGTTGAAAGGATTTGGGGACACCTTGGACAATCATCAGGCTTTAGATCTGCAAAATCAGCAGTTTGTAAACTCTTGAGAATTTACCGTCTATCTCCTGAAGTTGACAAATTCAACGCTTATTTTGGGAGAGTCCAGATAAAGAAGAGGCGAGAAAGGCAAACTGTCAGCATTGAAACTTTCCTCGACTTTAGAGCTAGAGTTCTCGGTCTTGATGGGTATGAGCTAACTACAGCTCAACAGAATAATCTTGAATCTCGGAAATCCTGGTTCAAGGCGATTTGCATCAACATGATATATGGATTCAGATGTTCTGAATTCAAAGCCATTGCCAACTTGGATAAACCTTACAAGTGTTCTGACGGTGAAATCATACCGGCTATCCATGACCCATCAAACAAGGATTTTGTGATAGTCTTAAAACCTTTTTTCTGGGTTGTGGATGATGCAGGAAATAAACACAAAATCACCATTAAAATGGGTGGGGGTTTTGTTAGACCAATGATTCATCCTAATTACCCAAGACTGATAAAAGAACTAGGAATTAATAACCCTGACATTTCATTACCTGTAGTAACCCCTAAATCAACATCTAAAAAATTGACCATTAAAGGGTGCTATCAACGTGGGATGAGACGTTCTTTGACTGAATACATTGACCAAGTGGGAGAAGGATTCACCCAGACTCATGCATTACGCCATCTAGCTAATTACCATGGCAAGCTGGCAGGACTGACTCGCGACCAACGGTCAATGAGTTTAAGACATTCTCAGTCATCTAATGATAGTTACGATGAGCATTTAACACCTAAGGCTCAACTTAATCTATTAACTGCTGATGTCTCCCAATCCAGTGAAATCCAACAGCTCAAAGAAAAGCTTGCCCAAAGAGATGAGACCATTAAATCTCTTGAGGAAACCATCCTCTTCCTGAAGAAGGAGAACGCCAGACTCAATGAACTCCTTGGTGGCAATGACGACCTTCCCAGAATTGGGAACTAGAATAGAATCGAGAAATCGAATCCACCTCAAAGACCCCATTTAGGGGTCTTTTTTTATTTCCAAACATTTAACTCTCTTTTAATTTGAAATATTTTTCGGCTCATAATAACATCTAGTTTAGTCCTTGGCATTATTTTCTGATTTAGGCATTTCGGAACTATTTTGATTTTAGTTATTTTTGTTTCTAGGTGCTTCAGGATAATCCTAATCCTAGCACTTTTCTCTTCAATAGGTAAATTAGATTTATGGACGTAAGTCAAGTCCCTAAATAAATCTTCTTTCCCATAAAATTTAATCTGATTTTCATAATCTAATATATTCATTGCTTCTTTTCCCGGTTAAGTTTTCTCTTGGTCTCCAGTAAAATAGTGGCGAAATTTTGATCCTACAGTTTAGGGGTCTTTTCTGATGTCTCTCTTCTACCGTCTACCTCCTACTTATTCCTAAGATTACGACGTAAATTTACGTCGTAATTCCACGAT
>NZ_CEZBFX010000060.1:0-29611 GCF_982964205.1 Roseofilum sp.
TTAGGCGATGTCAGACAGTCCCAGACTGCTATTGCTGTTTGACCGGAGAATCCCCGTACCTTCAGGTCGGGGAGTATGTCAAAATCATTCTCAGATGCTGTTAATGGATATTGATTGTGAATTCATCTAGCGATCGCCATCTTGGTCTTTTTTCTCTGGCTGCTCTACTGATTTCCGCTCATTATGGTTTGGGTTTTGTCCTGGGAACGGCGGAAAAAGCCCTCACTTTGGGAGCAGCAGGGAGTTTATATCCCTTATGTATTGCCCTGGGAACCTTCGCACTGTTAGGCTTGGCTCAGTTCTATTGGCAACAAGTCGATCAGATTTGGACTGTTTTAGGCGATCGCTACGGTTCTTTCGTCAAAACCTTGATTGCTCTGATGTCTTGGTTATCCTTAATTGGCATCGATGCCGTCCAAATTATTGCCGGTGCATTTATTCTCAAAGTTTTATCCCTGCCCATCTTGCCCAGTATGGTAGGTTTAGCGCTTATTTTTCTCTTAATTTCCTTACTTCCTATCGAGAAAGCTGGAGTCATTTTTAAAGCCCTATTAGTCTTCAATATTGGCTCGTTAATTTATGCTTTGTTGACCTTGCACGGATTACCCGAATATGCATCAATTCCCAGTCAATTTATTCCCTCCTTAACTCAAGTCGGTTGGGGAGAAGTGGTAGGCGTTTCTCTCTCCACAGTCAGCTTGGTGATGATTGATATGAAATATCAACAGTATATTGTGCAAGCTAAAACAATTCCCATGTTATATGGAGGGAGTTTATTAGCCGCCTTGGGATTTATGGTTTTGGCTTTTTTACCTACAGCCTTAGTTTTAGCCGCCCAAAGAAGTGACCTTTTACCGATACATGTCACTGGAAAAGAAGTGATTCCCTATATTTTAGTGACCATAGGCGGTGGCAAAGATCATCTTTTAGGCTTTTTATTCCTTCTCTCTTTAGTCGTTCCAGCGTTAGGAATCGGAAGTAGTATTCTGCGGATTCAAACCAAAACTATTTTAGATTTAGGTTGGTTTCCAGTTTCTCCCCTGAGTCGGTGGCTAATTGCCTTCTTCAATGCCAGTTTGGCGTTAACCATTGCTCTAAAAGGGGGCGAAATTGTCACATTAATTGCGTCGTTTTATGCGGCATATGTTTCGGCAATTTGGATTCCGTTCATTGCTTACTTATTAACCCATTTTCAAGTTTATTCCTTCTCGAAACTGTCCGTACAATTATGTTTGGGAATTGGCAGCTTATCAGCGATGGTGATATTGATAATTACCCTATTTTTCCCCCAGATAGCCTTATGGGATAGTGCCGAGCTGACGATTTTAGTCATGGGTGCAGGCTTTGCGATTTTAGGGTTATTCTTCGGGGAAGCGATCGCCCTCTGGATTCCAGCTCCAGAAGTGGAAGAGGAAGTTTAACCTTATCCCTGACCATAGCGTGAATTGCTATATATGCAACTACCTATTGCCTAATTCCCTATTCCCCATCCCCCATTCCCTACTGTCATGATTCCCATCCGCGATACTCAACCCATTACCAGAACTCCAGTCATCTGTTATGGGTTAATCAGCTTGACTATAATGGTATTTTTTGCCGAAATTCATTTAGATTTTACCGGAGAATTATCTGATTGGGTGGGCTATTGGGGCATGATTCCAGGAGAAATTACTCGATTGTGGCAACAGGCAATCAGCAGCGATAATCCGGCAGTATGGGTTGCATTTCTCTGGCGATGTTTCGCCATTTTACCGGCGCTATTTCTGCATTACAGCTATGCCCAAATTCTGGGAAATTTAATCTTTTTATACGTGTTTGGAAAACGGCTTGAAAGCCAACTGGGGCGCTTACCTTTTCTGGGGTTTTATCTGATTGGCGGTATCGTAGCAGGTGTAATCCGTATTTTCCTCGATCCGGAAGTTGCTTTACCGATCGTTGGTGCCAATGGCGCGATCGCCGCGCTCCTAGGCGCGTATGTCATCGGGTTTCCCAAGGCTAAAATTGAAACTCTACTTCCCTTGCTGATTATCTTTATCCCAATTCAACTCCCAGCCGCTTTTTATCTATTTTGGTGGTTTGTGCAGCAATTTTCCTACGCTATCGGCTCCTTGAATCTCCACGCTAATCCGCTTACACCTGGGTATGTTCTGCAACAAATACTGGCTATGGGGTGGGGAATGGCGATCGCCTCTTTACACCGCAAAGCGCTGTAAAGGGTAAACGATCCATTCCCTATTAGCGACTCCCTATTCAAACTAAACCAATATCGACGGGAATAATTGCTGGAATAAGTTCCTCTGGTGTCACACCATTAATAATTCCCAACACTTGATTGGTTTGGGTGATGGTGACAATTGTGGTATTGTTCAAAACCTCTAACGTTACGTCCACAAAAGTTAATCCTCCTGTGAGACCAATAAAGTCTAACCCTACTTGGAAATCTGCCACAATATCGGCTAACGAAATATTATTGGCTGCCGATCCAGTTCGGAGGACAAAAACATCAATTCCATCTCCACCATAGAGGAAATCTTGACCGAGATCTCCACTAAGGGTATCGTCTCCTTGATTTCCATCAAGGGTGTCTTCTTCTTGTCCTCCAAAGAGGATATCATTACCCGCTCCACCAGAGAGAATGTCTCGATTCTGGTTTCCGAGGAGGGAGTCGTTATCTCGGTCACCGAATAAAACATCATTGTTACGATCTCCATTTAAGGTATCGTTCTGTTGTCCTCCATAAAGGACATCATTCTGTTGTCCCCCATGTATCCAGTCCGCTTCTGTCTCCCCGTACAGAGTATCGTTATCTTGGTTGCCGAGGAGATAATCACTACCGCGATCGCCCGATACAATATCATTACCGCGATCGCCACTGACGAAATCGCTATCTTGACCCCCATAGGCCCAATCATCTTGTTGGCCGGCGAAAATGGTATCCTGTCCTGTGCCACCAAACATGAAGTCCCGACCCAGGTTACCGTACAGGGTATCATTACCGCGATCGCCTGATACCACATCCCGACCCCGATCTCCATACATAGAATCCTGATGTTGTCCACCCCAGATCCAATCATCCTGTTGTCCAGCATAGATGGTATCGTTTTCCGTACCGCCAAATATAAAATCGCCACCCAGATTACCATATAGCGTATCGGAACCGCGATCGCCTGATACCACATCCTGACCGCGATCTCCAAACATGGAGTCCTGATGTTGTCCTCCAAACATTAGATCGGTCTGTTGTCCCCCATGCATGGTATCGTTACCGCGATCGCCAAACATAATGTCATAACAGAGGTTGCCCATGAGGGAATCGTTGCCATCATCGCCTGAGAGGGTATCATCGTGGCGATCTCCAAATACCGTATCTTCTTCCTGGCCACCGAACACCACATCATCTCCTTGGCCTGCATGAATAACATCCCGCTGGCGGTGACCATAGATCCAATCTCGGTGCATTCCTCCCATCAGGGAATCATTACCTAAATTCCCATGCACCGTATCATTGCCTAAGTCTCCAAAGACTGTATCTGGGTGTTGGCCGCCAAATAGGATATCCCAACCCCGACCGCCGTGAATTGTATCACTATTAATACCGCCAAATACAATATCCTGGTTGAAATGGCCCATCAGGGAATCAAATCCCTCTTCACCAAACACCCAATCATTATCACGATCGCCTATAGCTGTATCATTTCCAAATCCCCCCAACAGCCAATCATTTTGTTGGCCGCCAAACTGAATATCATCACCCGGGCCGCCAAAGACCGTATCATTATCTTGGTCGCCAAGAAGAAGATCGGTTCCTTCCTGACCGAGAAGAATATCATGGTATCTACCACCATAAGCAGTATCATTACCATTTCCGGCAAAAACCGTATCATTACTTTGATAAGCCAGGATCAAGTCATAGCCACCATTGCCAAAGATCTGGTTATTGTCATGATCCCCTTGCAACAGTTCCGCCTGCTCGCTTCCAAAAAAGTCCCGTTCTACTATATTGAAATTAACCCGCGCTTCTGAAGGGGCATAAAACTCCGGATTCGGATCGAGACAATCCAGATGGGAACCAATCCCTAAAATTGCACTCCAGTCAAATCCCAAAAACGATAGTGTTGAAGGAGTTTCATTCACTTGAGAGACGGTTGGGGTCTGATCTGACGGTGAGATAGCAGGAACCATAGGTGCACCTGTATTGGGTTGGGGAGTCACGACCGGTGTTTGTCCCACCACTGGTAAGGTGACGACTCCAGGAACCCCGCTCACATTCCCCGTTTCATCGGTTGCAATAAATGTAAATGTTGCATTCCCTGTAAAATTAGGATTCGGAACAAATGTCAATTGACTCGCCTGCCCTGGAGTCAGCAGTTGTCCCGCTACTACAGGTTCTCCATTGAGGAATAACGTTCCCTGTTCTGGAGTCGGTGGATCTTGAATCGTAAAGAATGAAACTATCCCATCCGGATCTGAACCGGTCAGAGTCGGCACAGATGCGGGTTCGCTACTGCCTTGGGTGATGGGTTCGCTAGTCGCTGGATTAGCTACAGGAGGAGTTGTAGGAGTTGCCCCGATAATGGGGATGGTGACGGTAGCGGGTGAACTCTCATTACCATCATCATCAATCGCAGTGAATGTAAATTCAGCATCTCCAGTGTAGTTAGGATTGGGGTCAAATACCAGTTGCGCCGCTTGTTCTGGGGTAAAGGTATCACCTGGCTGAACCGGTTCTCCTCTGTACAATAGAGTTCCTTGCTCTGGCGGAATAGTAGTGTTGACTCTGAGGAAGGACAACTCTCCATCTGGGTCATTGCCGAGGAGGCTGGTGACTGGACTCGGAGTATTATTAGGAACAGGATTATTCGGATTAGAGGTGGCGATCGGTGGAAGTCCATCGGTTGCTGCTTGAATGGGTAAAGTCACCGTCGCTGGAGTCGGGTCTGTATTTCCCTGAGTATCCGTCACCGTGTACTCAAACGTCGCATCTCCCGTAAACCCAGAAGTCGGGTCAAAAATCAACTGTCCAGCTTGCTCTGGGGTAAACGTTTGCCCGGGTTGTACCGGCTCACCATTATAGAACAACGTCCCTTCTTCTGGACTTGGCAAAGTGGTAACTGTAAAGAAAGATATATCACCATCCGGATCAGTCCCGATCAAGGTCGGAACCGGACTCGGCTCATCATTGGGACGTACTGGGCCACTCCTATCTATTGCCTCTGGTGGGTTAGTCGTTGTTGGAGCCGTCAAAGGCAGGGTAACCATTGCTGGCGTGGGGTCAGTATTACCCGTCTCATCAGTCACCGTATAGTTGAAAGTCGCATCCCCAGTGAAGTTGGGGTTGGGATCAAATACCAGGTGTCCTGCTTGCTCTGGAGTAAAGGTATCGCCAGGTTGAACCGGTTCCCCATTATAAAACAGAGTCCCCTGCTCTGGAGTTGGCACACTGGTTACCGTAAAGAAGGAAACATCATTATCCGGGTCAGTTGCCGTCAAAGTAGGAACCGGACTCGGCTCATTATTCGGACGAACCGGCCCATTTTTATCTTGTGCTTCTGGCGGGTTAGTCGTTGTTGGAGCTGTCAGAGGCAGGGTAACTGTCGCTGGCGTGGGGTCAGTATTACCTGTCTCATCAGTCACTGTGTAATTAAACGTAACATCCCCAGTAAAATTAGGGTTGGGGTCAAATACCAATTGCCCTGCTTGTTCTGGAGTAAACGTTTGTCCCGCTTGTACCGGTTCTCCGTTGTAGAAAAGCGTTCCCTGACTCGCCGGAGGAATGGTGGTTACCGTGAAAAAGGAAATATCATTATCCGGGTCAGTACCCGTTAAGGTAGGAACCGGACTGGGTTCGTCATTGGGACGGGGGTCTGCCGTTTTATTTTGTGCCTCTGGTGGGTTAGTCGTTGTTGGTGCGACTAAAGGTAGAGTTACTATCGCTGGAGTTTGATCGGTATTACCTGCTTCATCTGTAGCGGTATATTCAAATGTAGCATCTCCCGAAAAGCTAGGATTGGGGTCAAACACCAACTGACCCGCCTGTTCTGGAGTAAACTTTTGTCCAGCTTGTACCGGAACCCCATTATACAAGAGTGTTCCTTGAGACGGGGGTGGCAACGTCGTGACCGTGTAGAAAGACACGTCATCATCCGGATCAGTTGCTGTCAGAGTCGGCACTGGACTCGGTTCATCATTCGGACGGGTTTCTCCAGTTTTATTTTGTGCCTCTGGTGGAGAATTGGTTACTGGGGCTTCTACCGGTAACGTCACCATTGCTGGCGTTGTGTCCGTATTACCCTGGCTATCTGTAGCAGTGTAGTTAAATGTGGCATTCCCAGTGAATGTCGGGTTGGGGTTAAACACCAACCGACTGGCTTGTTCAGGAGTCAGAACTTGATTTTGAGAAACAGGATTTCCATCAAGCAAGAGAGTTCCTTGCTCTGATGGAGGTAGAGTTGTGATTGTAAAAGAGACAATCTCATCTCCATCCGGATCAGTTGCCGTCAGAGTAGGAACCGGAGCAGGCTCATCATTAGGAATTGTTTCAGACAGCTTATCTTGCGTATCTGGTGGGTTATTTGTACTACCGACTGGGGTGGTTACCGTGGCTTGGTCGTCTTCATTGTCTATATTATTACCCGGAGTTGAGTCAGGGTCGGTTTGGTCTGAGGCACTCACTTGGGCGGTGTTACTCAGGGATGTAGCTCCGGCATTGACTGTGGCGACGATTTCTAGGGTGGCGTTGGCGCTATTGTTGACTGTTCCTACATCCCAGATTCCACTGCCATTGTTGTAGGTTCCTTGGCTGGGGGTGCTGCTGACGAAGGTGAGTCCGGCTGGCAGTTGTTCGCTCACTTCTACTCCGGTGGCGTTGGCTGGACCTGTGTTGGAGAGGGTGAGGGTGTAGGTTAGTGTGTCGCCGACGTTGGGACTTGTGTTGCTGATGCTCTTGAGCAGGTCTAGGTCGGCTTGTGTACTGCCGACTGAGGTGGTTACCGTGGCTTGGTCGTCTTCACTGTCTATATTATTACCTGGAGTTGAGTCAGGGTCGGTTTGGTCTGAGGCACTCACTTGGGCGGTGTTACTCAGGGATGTAGCTCCGGCATTGACTGTGGCGACGATTTCTAGGGTGGCGTTGGCGCTATTGTTGACTGTTCCTACATCCCAGATTCCACTGCCATTGTTGTAGGTTCCTTGGCTGGGGGTGCTGCTGACGAAGGTGAGTCCGGCTGGCAGTTGTTCGCTCACTTCTACTCCGGTGGCGTTGGCTGGACCTGTGTTGGAGAGGGTGAGGGTGTAGGTTAGTGTGTCGCCGACGTTGGGACTTGTGTTGCTGATGCTCTTGAGCAGGTCTAGGTCGGCATCAGTAGCATTAGCTACGGTTGTCTCATCTATAGGGCTATCATTGCCTGTTGACGTGTCTTCGATACCAGGAACTTCAACTTCATTGCTAATGACAGTTCCAGTTGTTGTTCCTGGATCGATGGTTCCAGTAGCCAGTATGGTGATTGTATCTTGCGGCCCTAGAGCGAGTTGAACCACTAAGTCGTTGGTGTTACTTCCAGTTGCACCACTGACGATATTACTATCACCTGGTGTATTATTATCGGTAATGGTTGCTGTCCAACTGATGCTGCTGGTAACAAACTGACTGGGAAGGGTGTCTTGAACGATCATGCCAATGATGCGGTCTAATGGCTCATCATTGGTGACTGAGATGGTATAGGTAATGGGGCTACCAGCCGCAACGTTATTGAGATTGTCTGTTTTTTCGATGGTTAAATCAGCTTGAGATTCTAGAGTGGGTAGGGTTCCAAAATCTGCGGCAGCAAAGTTTAAAGCTCCCCTATCTAGGGTGGGTATGATTCCTCCACTGACATTGGGATAATCGAGGATGACTAATCGATCGCCACTACTAGCATATAGGTTACCATCATTCCCAAATCCTAAAGAGCCAGTCCGAGTATTGCTAAGACTCGCTTCTCCAATTCGTGTTGCGGTTAGAGTCCCTGCTGAAACATCTACTGTATAGAGTTCAAATGGATCGCCAGTATTTCCAGTGGTAGTAATGAAGAGGGTATTACCAGTAGGATCGTTCGGATCGAATGCTATATCTCCACCATTTGCAGGTAATCCTGAAATTAATCCTTCGCTAGTTGCCGTACCTGTATTGGGATCGATGGAAAATAATTCGTTCGATCCATTACTCAAACCATATATGGTGCCGTTGTCGGCTTGGGCTAATTTAAAAAACTGAATACCACTGGGGACGGCTGCACCTACTGTTCCAACTGTAGTAGGATTTCCTGTTAATGGATCCCAGAAACCGACTCGGGCACCTGGTCCTGTTGTTCGTTCTACATAGTAAATTCGTCCGGTTGTGCTTTGTCGAGCGATCGCAAAGCTATCAAAGCCGATGGTTCCGACTTTAGTCGAGGTTCCATCTTCAATGTCAACAATATAGAGTTGTGTGAATGGATCGCTGGCATTAATGGGTAGATCCCGACCTACTGCATAGAAAGGGTTGGCGACGATGATTCCTAGGGTGTGGGGGTAGGTCGAGATCGCCCCTTTCTCTAGTGCTAATTCTGAGTGTATCTCTCCTGTACGATAGGCTAAATCCCAGGTTCCACCGAAAGCTACACTGCCGGTTAAGGTGGTGGAAGCGGCGATCGCCCTTTGGGTTAACTGACTGAGTTGCTCTACAAAGAACTCACCGATCGCATTTCCCGCAACTCGACAACCGTAGAGTAATATTTCTGCTGTTTTACTCAGTAAATGTGACCAGTTTTGTAGGGTTTTGCTATAACAGGCTAAGGTCTCTAGACTGAGTTGGGTTGAACCGAGCTGTAACTGTCCCCAGTTTCCATGAGAAATTAAGTGTAGCGATCCAATGGAGTTTTCCTGATGGGCAACCAAATAGTCGTTAATTTGCTCAATTCCATCTCGATCTTTTTCCAAGATCACAACAGCTACATCTGACTTGATCCCTTTAACTAGACTGGCATAATCTTCAACCTGGGGATCGATAAACGCAATCTGTTTTGTAAACGCAGCAATATTGAATAAGTTAGACATGGTCATGGTAGATGTAAGCTGAGTAACCTGGAGTAGAATATGTGAATCGATTTGATCTGAGCTAATGAATTAATGTTAACCATTTTTTTAGAGTCCGATCTATAGATTCTGTAGATGCATTTCTCTATCATAAAAAGCTTGTTTTTTAGCAAGCCTTAGTGGTGAGAGCCTCTATTATTTAATATTTAAGCCTAGCTCATTACTCAAATCAAGAATTGGTTTATTTGATTTTGATATTTGACTCTAATTAGATAAAATCCAATATTTATCACTCTTTTTAATTCAAAGAGATTCTTTACACCCTGAACAAGTATATTATACATCTAAGCAAAAATATTTGGCAATTGATGAGGAGCGAAATATTAGAATATCAATGATTAGTGCTTTTGCGGACAAATAGATCGCTGACCCAAACAAAAAACACCAGTATACTCCGATCTCCCTCAAACTAGGTTACGATAATGTAAACTTTTTTTGTAAGCTTGATGCTATTACCTTTGAAAATTCTACCTGCTTAAGGTCTTATGCAATGCGAATTCTAATTTATTCTTATAACTATGCTCCAGAACCTATTGGAATTGCTCCATTGATGACTGAGTTGGCCGAAGGTCTAGCCAAGCGAGGGCATCAGGTGCGGGTGGTGACAGGAATGCCGAACTATCCCGAACGGCAAGTTTATGAGGGGTATCGCGGTAAAATTTATTTAACAGAAGTAAAAAACAAGGTTACGATTCAGCGTAGTTATGTTTACATAAAGGGGCCAAAACCGGGATTATTAGATCGTCTCTTGCTGGATGGCAGTTTTATTTTTAGTAGTGTCGTTCAAGCCTATCGAGGATGGAAACCAGATATCGTTTTTGCAACTATTCCCCCTTTACCGATCGCGGTTCCTGTGAGTATTTTTTCGGCTTCTCGACGCTCTCCAGTGGTACTTAATTTACAAGATATCGTCTCAGAAGCGGCGGTACGAGTCGGCTTACTCAAGCGTGAGTCTGTATTATTTAAAATGGCAGAAAGTTTGGAGACTCTCGCCTATTCTACCTCGAAACAAATTAGCGTTATTGCTGAAGGATTTCGAGACAAATTATTGTCGCAAGGAATTAGCGATCGCAAAATCACCTGTATTCCCAACTGGGTAGACGTAAACTTTATTCGTCCCCTACCTCAAGAACCCAATCCATTTCGCAGCGAACATCAACTTAAGGGTAAGTTTATCATTCTCTATGCCGGTAATATAGCCCTTACCCAAGGTCTAAGTACCGTCATTCAAGCCGCTGCCCAACTCCAACACTTGGAAGTGATTCAATTTGTGATTGTGGGAGAACAAAAAGCCTTGGGCGCTCTGCAAACGGAATGCGATCGCCTAAAAGCCACCAATGTTACGCTCCTCCCCTTCCAACCCCGTGAAACCTTGCCCCAAATGTATGCGGCTGCCAACATCGGATTAGTTGTCCAAAAACAGCGCGTCACCACCTTTAACCTGCCCTCCAAAATTCCCTTAATTTTATCAAGTGGTCGAGCCATTCTTGCCTCTGTCCCTAATGATGGAACCGCCGCTAAAGCCGTTCGTGAGAGTGGAGGCGGAGTCGTGGTTGCCCCAGAAGACAGTACAGCCTTAGCCGATCAAATTGCCAAGCTGTACCATAATCCCACAGAAGTTGAACGGCTAGGAAAACAGGGGCGAGACTATGCCCTGGAAAACTTTTCCCTTGAACAAGCTCTTAATCGCTATGAAACCCTATTTGAGGAGGTAATGGGTAATAGGGAATAGGGAATGGGTAATAGGTAATCTCCGCGTCTCCCTGTCCCCCCGTCCCCATTCCCGACTGCCCACTGCCCAGATCTTCAGTTAAGATGAAGATTCTTGAGATCGCTAGAACTTGTCCTAAATTTTTAATTTTGTTTGCATGTCCAACTTTGGCCAAACCCCTCTTTCTCCTACCTCAATTCCCTCTTCAGCTCTCTCTAGTCCTCTATCCATAGAGAGTACTCAGCATATGGCCCTAACCATAGCTGAAGCGGCCGATGACCGTAAGGGGGGAGATATCCTGATCCTCAAAGTCGATGAAGTCTCCTATTTAGCCGATTTCTTTATATTGGTCACCGGATTTTCCACCGTGCAAGTGCGGGCGATCGCCAGGGCGATCGAAGATAGTGTAGAAGAGAACTTCCAGCGCTTTCCCCTCAGAACCGAGGGAAAAGCTGAAGGAAGCTGGATTTTGCAAGACTTTGGAGAAGTCATTGTCCATATTTTTCTCCCCGAAGAGAGACAATTTTATAACCTCGATGCCTTCTGGAGTCATGCAGAAGCGATCGAATTTAAACCCAAGGACTCATAGAGAACACAAAGCCCTATGACAGAAAACAATACCTGGGCCTGTCCTGTCCCGGATGAGCAACAACCTCTCAACGAATTTCGATCACTAAAAGAATCAGGATTTTTTCGTTGGGGAACCCTAAACCCTCATCAGTATTGGTTGAAGGCGATCTGGATTTGGGGATTAAGCTGGGTCATTACCGGTCCAGTAGCTGCGGCAAGTTTCCCAGTCAGCAAAGACCCCTTTCACTTTACCCTCTGTGCCAGTGCTGGAGCGAGTCTGATTCTCATATTGCTCCTGGTGCGCTTATACTTAGGATGGAAATATATTGGCGATCGCCTCAACAGCCCCACCGTCTCCTACGAAGAATCCGGCTGGTATGATGGTCAAATCTGGGAAAAATCCCCAGAGATCCTAACCAAAGACCAACTGATTGTTACCTACCAAGTCAAACCCATCCTCAAACGCCTTCATTGGACATTTGCGGCACTAGGAACACTACTCGGAGCTGAAGCCATTAGTTGGATTTGTTTCTAATCATTCCTGATTTTCTATTCATCTTATTCATAAACTCATGACCAGGGGAAAACGTACCGCCACCTTACAAGTTAGTCTTCTCCGGGAAGGCATTACTGAATCAACCCACTGCACCCAAGCTGTTGTTTGCGACGACAAAGGGCGAGTCCTTTCTGCGGCTGGAGATCCAGAAACTGCCACCTTCATTCGGTCTGCCCTCAAACCCTTTCAAGCCTCAGCCGTAACCACCAGTGGCACCCTAGAACGCTACGATCTGAGCGATCGCGATTTAGCCATCATTTGCAGTTCCCATCAAGGTACAACAGCTCAAGCCAGACAAGTCTTTAACATTCTCTGGCGTTGCGAAATTGAACCCACAGCCCTCCAATGTCCCATTCCCTCTGGCGCTCAAAGCGCCCTCCAACACAATTGCTCGGGCAAACATGCCGGCATGTTAGCCGTTTGTCAGCAACGCCATTGGATGAAAGAAAACTATTTACGCCGCAATCATCCCGTTCAACAACTCATTTTATCCAGAGTCGCCGAACTGCTCAGACTTCCTCCCGATGAACTCATCGGTGTCCATGATGACTGTGGCGCACCCACCTACTACATGCAACTGGGACAAATGGCCACCTTATACGCTCAGTTAGCCTCTGGCGATCATCTAGACTTAGAGCGAGTCGTACGAGCCATGACCCACTATCCTGAATTTGTTGCAGGGGAAGAGAAGTTTGACACCGAATTAATGCGAGTCACTCAAGGGGAACTGGTCAGTAAGTCTGGAGCCGAAGGCATCCAATGTATTAGTCGCATTGGCGAAAGGGTCGGTTTAGCCATTAAAGTTACCGACGGTAGTAAACGGGCCAAATATGCCGCTGCCATTCACGCCCTTAAAGAATTAGGCTGGATTAGCCCCATGGCTGCCGATACCCTCGGAGAGCAGTTCGCAACCCTTGGAGACTATAAACGACTAGAGGTGAGCGGCGAATTATCCCTAATTTAGAAAAATTTGGAAAAAAGGTTGCATAATTTAAATCGCCGATCTATACTAGATAAAGCGACGCGGGGTAGAGCAGTCTGGTAGCTCGTCGGGCTCATAACCCGAAGGTCAGTGGTTCAAATCCGCTCCCCGCCACCAAATTCAAAACCCTACTTCAGAAACCCTACTCGCTCGTTAGTAGGGTTTCTTGTTTTGAGTATAACCTCCTAATTTATGGTACGGTAAAAGAGTTGTCAAATTCCCCTTAAGGAGAAGCCATGACCCGCGCCATTATGGAAACAGAAAAAGGGACAATCAACTTGGAATTATTCGACCAAGATGCCCCCAATACAGTCAAAAACTTTGTTGAATTATCCAATAAGGGATTTTATGATGGACTGACATTCCATCGGGTTATTGATAACTTTATGATTCAAGGAGGCTGTCCCTTGGGAACTGGAACGGGCGGCCCGGGCTACAAAATTAAATGCGAAATTAATGACAATAAGCATTTAGCCGGAACCTTATCCATGGCTCATGCAGGACCAGATACAGGAGGCAGTCAGTTTTTTATTTGCCATTCTCCCCAACCCCATTTAGATGGTGTCCATACCACCTTTGGCCAAACCGAAAATATGGATATCGTTAATGCCATTCGTAAAGGCGATAAGATTATTTCAGTGAAAATTGAAGAGTAATCGAGTTTTTCCTTAGCTTGTACGAGGATAGGGAGATAAGGACATAGCAAAAGTGTTTTTTTTCATTGCCCACTCCCTATTTTCTATACTCTCACTTCTGATCAATCTAGAATTTCGATCGCTCTTAAAATTGCTTCTGGGGTAGCTGGAGAGGCTAACTTAACCTGCTGGGTATCCCCAAAAGCGGCTATAGCCTCCCGGATGGCTTCGCGTACCGAAATAGCTAACATAAATGGTGGCTCTCCCACTGCTTTTGAGCCATAGATTACGCCCTGTTGTTTGGCTTTTTCCAGTAAGCTGATGTGGAAATTTTCGGGAATATCGGCAACGGTGGGAATTTTATAAGTACTTGGAGAGTAAGTACAGATTTTACCTCTATTATCCCATACCAACTCTTCCATTGTCAACCATCCCATTCCCTGGACAAACCCCCCTTCAATTTGTCCGCGATCGACCAATGGATGGAGCGAATTTCCCACATCATGAACAATATCCACTTGTCGCAGCTCAAACGTACCCGTAAAGCGATCTACTTGCACTTCACTAACGGCTGCGCCATAGGCATAATAATGGAAAGGACGACCTTTGCCCTTTTGCGGATTCCAAGAAATATTGGGCGTACGATAATAGCCAGTTGCTGATAAACTAATCCGCTCTAAATACGCTTGACCAATCACTTCATCAAAGCCCACTTTCAAGTTAGGATTCGTGGCAGAATAAATCCAATCGTCAGCAAAAACCAAATCTTCTGGAGCATAAAGATCAAGTAACTTAGCCGCTACAGGGGCTAATCTTTCCTTGAGCGTTTCGCAAGCATTTTTAATCGCTTGTCCATTTAAGTCAGAACCACTAGAAGCAGCCGTTGCCGAAGTATTGGGCACTTTATCCGTGCTAGTCGGCATGACTCGAAAACGGTCGATGTTTACGCCCAGACATTTTGCTGCCACTTGCAGCATTTTACTGTGTAATCCTTGGCCCATTTCCGTGCCACCATGGTTGAGTTGAATACTGCCATCGAGATAAATTAAAATCAATGCACCCGCTTGATTATATTCACTTTTAGTAAAGGAAATTCCGAACTTAACTGGCGTAATGGCTAATCCCCGTTTTTCATACGCATGACTTTGGTTAAACTCCCTCACTTGAGCCATTCTTTGCTCAAGCTGGGATTCTTGTTTTAATTGACTCCAAATCTGGTGCAGGCGATTCTCAAATAATTCTTGTCCATAGTGAGTCGTATTAGTTTCTCCCGTTCCATGGTAGAAATTTTTTTCGCGGATTTCTAGAGGAGTAGATTTTAGAAAACGACTGATGCGATCGATAACATCTTCAATAATCACCATAGCTTGCGGTCCGCCAAATCCCCGAAAAGCTGTATTTGAAACGGTATGGGTTTTAGCCACATTTCCTCGCACTTCTAAATGGGGAATATAATAGCAATTATCGATATGAAAAAGAGCGCGTCCCATAATTGGAAGAGATAAATCTAAACTCCATCCCCCATGGGAATATAAATCAACATCTAGAGCGGAAATTTTGCCCTCTAAATTAAAGCCTACGCGATATTTTCCTAAGAAACCATGACGTTTGCCAGTCACGATCATATCATGGTTGCGTTTGAGACGAACGCGCACCGATTGACCTGTTTTCTGAGCAGCAAGTGCAGCAATCGCTGCGATAGGATTAGATTGACTTTCTTTCCCTCCAAATGCACCTCCCATGCGTAAACAAGTGACCACCACTTGAGAGCGGGGAATCCCTAAAACTCGTGCCACCATAATTTGGGTTTCTGTGGGATGTTGGGTAGAGGAATAAACTTGATAATTACCTTCAGCATCAGGGGTTACCCAACTGACATGGGTTTCCAAATAAAAGTGATCTTGTCCGCCAATTTCCAGTTCTCCTTCTAGGGTATATTCGGCTTTTTCTAAGGCTAAATGAGAATTACCGCGTTGAATAATTTGGGGTTCTCCTTGGAAACTGTTGGCTTCAATAGCCTGTTGTATCGTTAAAATTGGCTCTAGGGGAGTATAGTCAATGGTAACTTGTTTGGCTCCGTCTCGTGCAGCAGCCTCCGTTTCTGCGACTATCCAAATGATGGGTTGACTGTGGTAATAAATTTCATTAGTAGGTAGGAGGATTTCATCTAAACTAACAATGCCAGTATTGTTGATACCGGTAATATCTTCAGGGGTAATTACAGTGACAACTCCAGGGAATTGTTGGGCAAGGGAATAGTCAATCTGATTAATTTTTGCCCTAGCATGGGAGGAGAGAACAGGATATAAATGTAGAAGATCTATGGTAGGGCGCAGGTCATCCGTGTACGTGGCGGTTCCGGTAACGTGATGGGGTGCGCTTTCATGGGTTGTGTGTTTGTTGAATTTCATGATTGATAATTTTTAATTAGACATTAATAAAGAAATTATGCTAGTCTGACCGGGACTGATGACAGCATGATATTGATGAAAAAATGGATAACCAGTATACAAAGATTACTGAATATTACGATCGCAATTTTTATCTGTTTCAAAGGGCTGGCTTCTCTGAAGTCGGGTTACCTCTTCCCGATCCTTCTGTTAAGTTGAGTCAGGCAGAAGAAGCAGTTATTATCCCAATGCAAATGGTACTTTAATTGTCAGTTTTATAGCAAATAGCGTGGGTGAATCTTTTATTCACCCATCTGGTGGAAAAATTTCTCGAAGAGATTGGCAACTAGGAGTTGACGATATTCGCTGCTGGCGCGGAGGTCGGTTAGGGGGCTAAATGTTTGTTGTAAGATGGGTTTAATGTCTCGGATAGTGTCTAAGTGCCACGGTTTGCCGATGAGCATTTCCTCAACTTGCGTAGCACGGATGGGGATGGGAGCAACTCCTCCATAGGCGAGTCTGGTTTGAATAATGTGGTGATTTTCGTCTAAGTCTATGGTAAAGGCTGCGGCAACGATGCTAATATCATCGGTTCCTCGTTTGCCGACTTTATAGGATTGACTGAGGCGGCGAATAGCTTTAGGCGGTAGGATTCTGGGAATGGAGATGGAGCGGATAATTTCTCCCGCTTGTAGGGCAGTTTGGCGATAGTTTTGAAAAAAGTTGCATAAAGAGAGAGTTCTTTCACCTTGCGGACTGGTGAGGCTGACGGTTGCGTCGAGAGAGAGGAGGACAGGGGAAAGATCGCCAATAGGTGAGGCTGTGCCTAAGTTACCTCCGATGGTAGCGCGGTTGCGGATTTGGCGGGCGGCAAACCAGGAGAGCATGGTGTCGAGACTAGGAAAGATGCCTTGAAGATGGGTTTGAATGTGGGAGAGGGGAAGAGCTGCACCTATTTCGACGCTTTCGGGGGTGATGTAGAGGGTTTGCAGTTCGGGAATGGCTTCGAGGGAGATGAGTAGAGGAAAGTGTTGGGTATGGTGACTGAGGTGGAGTCCGATGTCGGTTGCTCCAGCGATGAGAGTAGCGTTGGGGTGTTGCTGGAGGAGCTGGAGGAGTTGGTTGAGGTTGATGGGACGATGGAAGCGATCGCCCTCTTCTCCATACTCGCACTCTGTTATTCTGGTAGAGGCTTGTTCTAGTTTTTGCGTAAAGCGATCTTGAATACGGGTAGCTCCAGTGACTTTTTGAGCGGCGCGACGGATGGGCAGATAGCCGGTACAGCGACAAAGATTTCCCTCAATGCAGACATCATTCACTGTTCCCTGGTAATAAGCACAAAACATGCTCATAATAAATCCTGGAGTGCAATAGCCACATTGAGAACCACCCGTCTCTACCATAGCTTGTTGCACCGGATGCAGAGTATCCCCAGCAATACCCTCTACAGTAATAATTTCGCGCCCAATGACTGCACCCAAAGGAACGATGCAACTATTCATGGCTTGATAGTAGGGTTTTCTATCCTGATTTTGAGCAATAATGGCGACAGTGCAAGCCCCACAGTCCCCATCACCACAGCCTTCTTTGGTTCCCACAAATCCACTTTGGCGCAGATATTCCAATAGGGTGGAATTGGGAGAGGTATCTTTGAGAAAGAGGGTTTTATTATTAACAATCAGGTAGGGTTGAGTCATGAGTCATGAGTAAATCAGTAATCAGTCATTGTAACCTCCTAAGAATTAGGTCAATGTTCTGATTCCTTGAAGAAAAACTTGAAAACTGCGGGATGTATTATCAGTCAGAGATAGATAAGGGGCAATTTTTTTGGCATGAGTCCCTGGATAATACTCGGAGACTAATTGCCGCAGTTCCTGTTTAGCAGAATTCAATTGGTCGGGATTACGGAACTTTTTTTGAGCTTGTCGTCTACTGAGGCTATTGGATGTTAGATTATAGGCTTTTTCCACCGCAGCTAAATCTCCTAGGAACCAAGATTCTAGTTCATGACAAATGATGCGAACCATTATATCAGGTTTACCGGCTGTGTTGCATATATCCAACAAGTTGGACTTAAGTTTTTTACAATCGTGGGAGTCCTGGTCATGGACAATAATAAATTGTGTCGTTGGGCTGAATTGAAACGCTTTAATTTTAGTGGAAATAGATTTGGCTAAATCTTGCTTGCCTTGGTGAGCAATACATTTATAGGTTATGTGTTGTCGGAATATTTTAGGTAATATCAATTCTAAAATATCTTTAATCGAAGGTTCTTCGAGTAAAAAAATCAGGTCATAGCTCATTAGGGCGCGGCTCCTTCAAACCAGCCTTGATTCCATAGGTATCCGGGGAAGTCTCCGGCTGCAAATAAGTTTCTGAGAATTTCATTATCCTGTGCTTTATATATTTGAGTCATGCCTTCTGCTTTACTAAGCCAAAAGATATTTTTTAAGGGAACTGCATTGAGAAAGTCAGGAGAATGGGTAGAAACAAAGACTTGTCCCCCTCTATGGGCATAGCTGGCGAATTCTTCAGCCAATTCTCTTAATAATGTAGGATAAAGCTGATTTTCGGGTTCTTCAACACAGAGTAAGGGGTGAGGTTTAGGATCGAAGAGGAGAATAAGATAGGCAAACATTTTCATGGTACCATCAGAAACATAGCGATCGATGAAGGGGTCTTTGAAGGCTCGATCTTGAAATTTCAGGATTAATCGGCCGTCTTCGGTTTCTTTGGCTTCAACTTGGGAAATTCCGGGAACTCTTTCTTTCATTTTGGTCAGTATGGTCTCAAAAATATCGGGATGATTTTGATGGATATATTGGGCCACACTGGCCGTGTTATCGCCTGTAGCGGAAAGGTGTTCAGCATACAGGGCATCTTTGCTGCCTCTGGCTTCATTAATATGAAAGTCAGAAACATGCCAATTTTCAATCAGGGAACGGAAAGCACTGGCAGCTTTAAAGCGTTGAAATTGTCCCAGTCCTTTAATGGCTAAAATGTCATTGGATTCTAGTTGTTGTTCTTCCCTTTGCAGTTGTTCATCAGGTTGGCTAAAGTCTTCTTCATTGGTGATGGCATACCCTTTGCCTTGCTGAAAGTCTAGAAAATGAAAGGGTTTGCCATGTTCTCCTCGTTTATAGCGGAGAACTTCTCGTTTGATGACTGGCCGTTTTTTCTCTTCTCCAATGATGAGGATATAGGTGACCAGTCGCTCGGTATCTACAATTTTAATGCGAAATTGAAGTTCTATGGTGATGTCTTGTTGTTCTTGACCTCTGGTGACTACTTCTCTATAACCTCCTCGGATTTGGAGGGCTTGCCGGATATTATTCTTAAGGGCATCTCGGAGAAATCCAAAAATATCGAAGAGCGTTGATTTACCGGTTCCATTTGCACCAATAATCACGCAAAAGTTGGGGATATTTTTGAATTCTATATTTTGAAAGACACGATAGTTTTTAATTTTTAGGGAAACAATTCTCATGGGAATGGGGTTGAAATCATATCAGGCACGATATTCGATCGCCACAAGAGCGCTGTTTTCCTCACCTAACGATTCTCGCTGAATTTCTTGCAGCCCGATGTTCTGAAAGTGTACTAATTCTGACAGAGAAAGGGGCCAAGGGGGGCCATCCGGTTCGGCTTCTGTTGCTCGAATTTGGGTGATGACCAAAAGTGTACCGTCTGGAGCGACTAAATTGGCGATCGCCTCCATGGTTCGTACTCTCATGGCTAAAGGTAAGGCTTGAATGGTATACGTCTCGATCGCCACATCAAAACCCTGATGCCAATTTTCAGGGGGTGCGAAGAGATCAGCCACTTGATAGGTTACCTTGGATTGGGGAAATCGCTGCTTGCACCAGGCGATCGCTGTTTCTGAAACATCAAACGCGGTTACCGTAAATCCCTGAGCAGCTAAGGCTTCGGCATCGTCGCCTAAACCACAACCCACCACAAGAGCTGTTTTTCCAGTTTCTTCTCTGGGATATTTTTGTAACCAACTTGCCAGCAAGGGATGGGGTTGTAATTTAGCCCAGGGAATCTTGCCTTCCTCCTGGTTAGCAGATTCATACAGGGTTTCAAACCAGGCATAGGGGGTATTATTTTCGATGGCACGATCTACCATTTCTTTAAGTCGCTGACGATCCTCCATAAGTTTAGGGGAGTTTAGTGGCACTAAAAAATCTGGCTCTACCTTCAACGGGAACACCAGGAGTCGGTTCAAAGGGAGGGCGACCTAGGGACACGCTATAATTGGACGATTCGGTTATACTCGCTTGCCAACCATAGGATGAAAATAGGGCTATGGGGTCATCAAAGCCAGATTTAAAGTATCCTCGATAGGGTGCATAATCAACCCCAGCTTTTCCGAGCATATCGCAACCCAAGATACTTGCAGGAGCGCTTAAGTCAGATAAGGTCTGGAGCAGTTGATGCACTTCTGCTTCTGTCAGATACATTAGCAGTCCTTCCATAATCCAAACCGTGGGATTTTCGGGTTGATATCCTTGCTCTAATAATAGGGCTTTCCAGGGTTGGGTGAGGTCGGCGGCGATCGCCTGGCGGTTAATCTGAGGTTCGATATACTGAAAATAGCTCTGCTTTGCCTCAATGACTTCAGCTTGATCGAGTTCATAGAGGGTTGTCTTATCTGGCAAAGGAAGACGAAAGGCACGCGCATCCATTCCTGCACCGAGGATAACAATTTGAGTTAGGGGAGGGACATAAGAGGCGATCAGATCGTCGAGAAACCGAGCGCGGACGGCGACATATTGATGATCGATCAGTTGTAGTTGTTCGTCTTTGAATGCGATCGCTTCTGGGGTGACAAACTGTTGGGCATAGGGATCGTCAAAGAGGCGATCTGGGCGATCGCTTTCTGCCGCTCGAATAGCAGCCATTACTCGTGCAGTAAAAGGAACAAAAGGAGTTCCTTTATTAGATTCAGAAGTCATTAATCGATCGCTCCACTACGGTACTGGATTTAGGGGAGTTTTCATCGTAGCTGAGGTAGTCTTCAAAGGTTTCAAATCGAGGGTGATTCGTTAGCATGGATTTACAGCGCTTCGCGCTAGGGAATAGGTAGTGGCAAGAGTGGTAATTTTAACTATCTAAGGATATAAAACTTCTTGGGGAATCACTTCCGGATCGAGAGTTGTGCTGGTCCAAATAACTCGAATAGTGGGATTTCCTCCTTGATTAATCCATTCAACTTTGATCGGGTATTTTTCTCCCCTTTGCAAAGCAATTTTAGGGACATAATTTTCCAAATCAGAAGAATCAAACACTAATTTATTATCAATCCATATTTTGCCAGCATCCTGGGCTTTTTTCAAGTACAGATAAAATTGATGATCTTCGCTAAATCTGGCTTGTATCTCACCTTCCCACACCATCTTGAAATCATCGGGAGCAACCCCAGAAATGGGGGAATTACTATAGTAGGGTTCGATATCAATTTTGGGAAAGTTAAACTCGTCAATAGCTGAGTTTCCCTGGATATCTTGATAGAGCGTTCCGGTTAATCCGGTTCCAGATAATTTCAGTGTTTTCACAGTTTCATCTAGCTTCAACTTACCCGTTGATTGTTTAATTTTATCCCATCCCAAAGTTTCATAAATGGGTAAACCTCCCGGTTGCGGACCAATCCAAAAACGGCGACCATCAGCAAATTCCATTAAGGCAAATCCTTGAAAATCCTGATGATTAGAAGCTTGATAAACAGAATCAGGATAATTATCTAAGGTTCGTTGGTCTAAGAGAGGGCCAATATATAATCCATCTTCAGTATAAACAGCGGCCGGAGTATAGTCTTGATCGACGACAATTACGGTATTATCAGGGCCAGAGCGCACATGCATGGGATAATAAAGTTTGCCACTATTTTTTTCCCGATGATCGAAGACTTTACGGGAAATCAGACCTAAGAGTTCTTGATTTTCATTCCATTTAATCAGACGATTGACGCGGTTTTGGCTACTGGGCCAGCGTCCCCCTAAGCTTTCATGAATGGTGAGATGGGATTGACTAACGAGATAGATATTTCCATTTGCATCTCGCTCTAATTCTCTTGCCCAATAGAAATTATTGACTGATTCAGGAATGGGGGGGCCGGGTTCGATATTTTGTAGGTTATAAAAGGGGATTTGAGGGTCATTTCCGAGCCATTCGGCTACCGGGACTTTATACCAAGCGAAGGAGGGATCGGAGCTGCCAAATTTTTGGGTAGGTAAATAATAGTTGAATTGCTCGTCCCAAGCTCCTTCACCGGCAAAATTCCAGCGAAACTCTTGGGGATAGAATAGGAATTCTTCGGGTTCCATGAGACCATTTTGATTGCGATCGCCCCAAGAAAAGCTTCTCGGTGCTTGACCTAAGTCCTGAAACCCTTGCCCCCTCGCCGCTTCCACCCAAGGTGCAGGAAAACCGTCTTCTCCAGATCCTCTCCACAGGTCACTATTGGGGTCGTGAACTACCGCTGTAGTTAAGGATACGGGCCATAATTTCCCTTGCTGGCGATCGACTCTTAAAATAGCCGGTCTTTTGGTGGCGAATAAATAGAGTTCATCTTGCCAATAAACCGGTTGCCAACGGGAGCCGATCGCCCGATTTTCGACAAATAATTTATCCCCCGGTTCGGCAAAGGAATAGACCTCTAACACCTCCCAGGTTCCTCGATCTACATTCAACCGTAATTTGACTACCTCTGGAGCATGACCAGTTAACCAAATAATGCTGGGGTCTTTAGGGTCAACCGTCGGCACTAAATAATAACTTAATCCCCCAAACCAAGCATTTAAAACCGAGCCATCAGCACTGCGAATATGGGAGGTTTGCCGAGGATAAGAACCCGGTTCCGTTGTATAAAATCCACCTTTTTGATCTGCGGTCACATCCGTCAGATACCCGAACAATTCCTGTTGATAAACCCCAAGAGGTCGCCGCGCTCCGCCATACTCCTGTACCTTGCGAAACTCCCGGTCATAGCGCCAAACCTGAGACCCTTGGCTAGTTTCATTCAGATATAACTCCCCAGTGGTATGGTCGAGATCTAGGGCAATCACCCCCTGTAACCCGGTGATTTTGGTCTCCTGGATGTTCTGCACCGGATCGACAAAGATGACCTGACCTTGGGTATGAACCAGGACAGAACCCTGGCGATCGCCGCTTACTGCCGTAACTGCATTTACCCCTTCTAACCCCTTCACCGTCGCCAACACTCTCGTCGGATTCTCAACATCAAGCCAACGGATTTCCCCTAATTCTGGCAAAACGACAGCTAAATTATTACCCTCAAGATCGATATCGCTAACCTGAATTCCGCCCTCCGTAATTTTCCAGTCTCCTGCCGGTTGTCCAGTGTCCGCTGTTACCACTCTAATCCAATGGGTTTCCGTGTCTCCTGCTCCCTCATCCTTGAGCAAATAAACTTTACCCCCTCCAGCCGCCAAACGTTTCAAACGGCCGCCCTGATAATATTGCTCTTTAGTCCAGATTTGCTCTTGACCATCAGAGGAATGCTTCACCACCATAGGCGGAACTTCCGTCAGCCTTGCACCAAAATAAACCCCGGAGTCATCTACCGCCACCGTTCCCACCCCTGTGTGATCTCCTGGCCATAAATGATATGACTCTGAAGGCGGATTGACCCCAATATGGGTAACATAGCGGGAGGTAAACCCCGGATGACTTACCTGTTTCCAAGTATACTCACCCGCAGGAGCAGGATTCCCTTCCCCATCTAAACCATCCCACCTCACCTGATGAGTCCCAATTTCATAGGGTTCACCCCTTAATAGCTCCCTTACCAAAACTCCTTGGTTATTAAAAATACCTAAAGAGACTCGGCTTTTTTCCGTGAGAGTAAATTCTAGAGTCTGTCCAGAGGGAATAACCGCTTGCGTGATTAAAGGTTCAGCCGTTTGTGAGGTTTGACACCCAGAAAGGACTGTTCCTGTTGTTAATCCTAAAATGAGTAAGGGAAGATAAAAAGAAGAGTGCATGGCTTTTTACATGAATAGACATGGGGACACGGAGATGGGGACTATAGCGTGAACAGTTTTCCCATTACCCTTCTGCCGCGCAAAGTACTTAATCTTAAGTCCGCAATTGTTTCCAGAGTTGACGGATTAGACCAATAGTTAATCCCGGCATTTCTAACTGGGGGGTAAGTCCCACATTTTCTAGAGTCATAAATCGTTTCACATACTCTGGATTTAAACCGGCTAGGCGTTGACCAATTTCTGGGCCGGTAAATTGAGATTTTTTACCCCACAAAATAGCGGTTGGCGTAGTTAAACGGGGCATGTATTTAGCTAAATCAAAACATAAATCGCCCCGAACAAAGGAGAGTGCAGCATATTCGGCCTTGGGTTGTGTAGCTGATTCTAGATAGGCTTCGATAATTTCTGAGTAGATGCGCTCGCTTTGGGCAAATTGGCGATTTTGCAGAAAAGAGGCAATTCCAGCTTCTGTGGCGATCGCCGTGCTATAAACGAATTTATCCAAAACAGGAAATCTAATCAACTGGGCAAATAAACTGGCGCTATAATCTTCACCAAAATCCGATAATCCAGCCGGAGTAGTTAAAATTAAAGACTGGAATAATTGGGGATAGTCAATTGCAACTCGAATCACTAACGCTGCGGTTAACGAAGAGGCAATCACTGTGCAGGGTTCCTCACAGGTAAGTTCTAAAAACTCCCGAATTGTGGTCAGATAATCCTCAATTTCATAGTTGCGCTCTGGACGATCGGAACCACCCCAGCCGATTAAATCGGGAGCGAGGGTATAATACTCGGCCGCAAATGCGGGATAAACCTGAGACCACTCATAGGCCGATGACCCTCCTCCAAACCCATGTAAAAATACTAATTTAGGCTGTAATTTCACCTGAGAATCCCAGAAGGACTCGCTGGGGTGGTAGTAGACCATTCGGCCTAAGCTAGTTACCACGGAGTTTTGTTCAAAACCAGGAGGGAGAATCATGTACGCCTTGCTCTGTTCTCAACGATTCCGCTCCCATTGTAATCAATTTTAGAATTAACCCACCCTAAATCATCATTAAATTGTTAATTAGTAATTATTAATTGTCCCGGCAATACCGTTGAGTCACTTGGTGACGATAGGTAAACATATCCTCCAGTCGGTCAATCACAAAGCTACCGAACAGAAATTCGGCGATCTCTCCCCCAAATAATTCTAAGCGAATCCTATCCGTTAACCGGGTTTGATTGCCTTCGCGGGTGAACTCATGGCGATGCACCCAACTCTGACAAGGGCCTTCGATTTGGCGATCGACAAAATATTCATAGGGCACACAATCCGTATGACGGGCTAACCATTTAATCGGGATTAATCCCAATTGAATTTCAAACTCTGTAATAGCTCCCGCTCCTAAGCCTCCCTCTCGGCGCAAAACTTTTACCGGTTGCCAAGGAGGAGTGAAAACACTTAAGATATCAGCCCGCTCATGGAAGTCCCAAACCCTTTCAACTGGCGCATCAATTAAGGTGGATTTTTCAAAATTTAGCATACTTTTAATACGACTTAAGCCAGCAGTTAATCGACCATTAAAAGATAAAAAGGCAACGGGATTAGATCCAATTGTCTGCTAGAATGAATGGTGATAGACATATTTAAATCCTACTCCCAATCCTGAAGAGATTCTCTCAAAATTTCCTTACCGTCTTGTTCGACCACTAAAAACGATCCCCTAGCAGTGTTTAAAATCACGTAATAAGTATAGTCCCCATTGACCGCTTGAAAATATTCGCCGCTAGAATCATAATCGCTCAAGTCCAGTCGAATATCATCCCCCGTTTCTTTATCCACACCCACATAAGTGTAAGGTGCATCCCCACCACAAATACTCACCCAAAAATTCCTAGTTTCTGCTAAAAAATAAGTACTTTCGCTCTGATAACAATAATCTTGTAATTCAGCAATACGAGTTTGGCCCAGCACTTGACGCAATGGCATCACACTTACCAGTAAACCAAGGAGAATAGAGGCACTGAGATTGAGTCCCTTGCCGCTTAAGACTAGATTTTTCATATTGTGTGGAATAGTTTCCTCATCAATTCAAATTACTTTATCATAGCAAGTCCATTCCCCTAATGTCATTCTGCTACCGATTCCAGGTTAAGCTCATCTAATTGGGTCTCTCAATCTGAAACCACAGAACCGCACCAGTTAACAGCAAGTAGCCGATCTCGTTACTACAATTGAGAAGAGCAAACAACAAGCAAATATCCCAGTGGCGCGTCAAGCTTAATTTGAGGGAATAGAATTGTGCTGAAATTCACAAATTTCAAAAATCATAGCGATTTTCTAATAAACTATTTTAAGCTTACCAAGCCACTACTGCCGTGACCCAGCTAAAATAGGAACCCGGCAATTCGCAACAGTAGAAAGCCATCCTAAAGCACCACACTACCAGCACTTGCTCCACCTACATTTACTGCCGTCAGTGGAGTTCCACCAATCGTATCACTAAAATTACCTGCAGCATTCAATGTCCCTGTACCATTATGGAGAATTGAGAACGTACCGCCATTCACGGCAAACGCATTATTCGTGACTGTCAAAAAGCCTCCCGCTCCTAAATTCGTACCCGGACGAACCGCCAACCCATTATTACTACCCATCACCCGGTTATCCCGAACCACAATACTACCTGCATTACTCAACGTCGCTCCAAACGGAGACTCTCGCAGACGAATCGCTCCATCTGTTCCCCCATTATTTGTATTAATATTTTCCAAAAGGTTATTCTGAATAGTGACTGTACCGCCACCGGCTCTCACCCCAGCTACTTGAATCCCCTGCTGACGCACTGTATTCAAACGATTACCACTAATATTGGCTGAACCAATTGTATCTAACAAGATACCTGGAGCATCATCCCCAGGATTGCCAATATTATTCACCGCATTATTAATAATATTGACTGTATCCACCTCATAGATAAACATCGCCCGCCTTCCATCGCCCGTAATCGTATCAAACAAATTATCTTGAACCGTCAACGTCCCAAACCCTTGGGGATTAGGCGAATTTAAAGTCCGAAAAATACCATCTTCTATCAGATTTGTAAACGTATTACTGCGAATAACCACTTCACTACCGGGGTCTCTCAAATTCATTACCGGAGTTTCAGCAATCCCGTCACTGGTAAATTGGAATCCATTAATGACAATTGGCCCAGCCGGAGATCCCGCACGGTCAAATTCCACAAACCCTCCTGCGCCACCAATAGTTGCTTCTGGGTTGCGAGCAGCACCCAACGCTTGATTGGCATTAGGCCCCAACAATTGCACGGGTTTATTAATATTAATTACCTGGCCAGGAATATACATCCCTGGTAGCACTTGCACCAAGCTACCAGTCGGTGTAGTAGAAACACGATTAATCCCGGCCTGAATTTGAGCAAAGGCATTAATACCAATAATTCCATCTCCCTCGGTCAGCGGCCCATCTCCATCCGGGTCAACAGGTGTACCGTTGGCTAGAGTTGCCCAGTTATCATCCACATATACCCAATCATCATCCAGAATTTTGACCTGAGCCGTATTTGGAGTGCCTACGATATAAAACCCACTATTCGAGAGGGTAATCGTCACATCCTCAACCGTATTAGGACTATCATTATTAATCGGGACAACGGGTAATTCCACTGTTGTGGCTCCAGCCGGAATAGTTACACTCTCGTTGAGCATTTGGTAGCGTGTGCCATTTGCAGCCGTTCCCTGCACTGTATAGTTAACGGTCAGTGCAGCAGCAGTAGAGCCTCCAGTACGGGTGAGGGTAAAAATACCATTGGTGGCTGGGTCTCCTTCTACGGCAATATTGGTGGTCGCTTCGACCGATACCGTGGACGGTTGAGGAGGGGGAATCGGAGTGGGTGTTGGAGTGGGGGTCGGGGTTGGCGTTGGGGTTGGCGTTGGCGCAGGGATGGGATTTAAGTTCGTAGTAAAGTCTGCTGCGGTAATCTGATTCGGATTAACCCCAGACAGCACCATCAAATAGTTGCTGGTTACCCCATCTTGAATGACAGTGGTGCCAGTAAATGGCCCAGTTCGAGCAGTAATTAACAGATTTTCAAAGGCTAAACCCGGTTCTAAACCGAGTAAATCTTGTCCATCTTCAAAATCAACGGCAATATCTGCATCTGTAATTAACGGGCCGCCAGTGGTAGGAGATTGTCCAAATATATTACGCCGACCCATGACAAAAATATCCTGGCCGCCATCACCAAGCAGCACATCCGCGCCTAAATCTCCATGGAGAACATCATTTCCTCGGTCTCCGGATACCAGGTCATTGCCTTGACCGCCATAGAGGATATCATTCCCCTGACCGCCATAGAGGGTATCATTATCCTGATTCCCATTCATGAAATCATCATCCTGATTCCCAATCAGAATATCGGTTCCCTGTTCTCCGAAAATACTGTCGTTATTCTCATTCCCAGATAACAGGTCATTGCCGAAATTCCCGAAAATCAGGTCACCCCCTTGCTGGGAAAATACTGTATCATTACCAGCTAGGAGAAAAATTTGATCGCTTTCTGGGGTTCCGACAATGAAGTTATTGCCGGGCATACCGTTGATAACTGCCATGGGTTCACGTCCTCACCCTAACCACTAGCTTATTTTAGCCGAATCTGGATGGTTGTCACGCTATGTTATGGTTGATTTTAGTTAATGTAAGAAATAGCGCATTCGAGTAAATACCATCACTAAGGACGATTTCCCCGATTCGGACACCCCAGTAAAGACAATCAAGCGAAATAATCTATTACTTATCTAAGCTACTGGGATCGATTCCCAATTCCCTCAGTTTTTCAGCCAATTTTGCTACTTTTTCTTGAGCTTCACGAGCCTGCTGCTGGGCTTCATGAACTTGTTGTTGGGCTTGTAAAGTTTGCCTTTGAGCTTGCAAAGTTTGTTGCCGTGCTGATAACAGTTGCTCTTCTGGAGTTAAATAGCGCTCTCCTTGATCATTATACCAATACAACCCTTCTCTAGTTATCCATTGATAGGTGCCTTCTGCTCTACCGAGTCCTAAATTAAGTTCTGGCAACCAGAAGGGTTCTTCTCCTGGGAGAAGCTGATATTCTTCTGCTTTCAATTGTATAGACTTCTAGCCGGGGTTTCTTTTTTCGTAAAGGGTTATAAATCGCATAGTATAAGATTCCCAAATCGGCATATTCTGCGTTCTTTTGTGTATATTCTTTCCGTCGTTTTTGTGAAACTACTTCTAACACCAGAGTGGGCACTTTTTGTTCTTCCCAAAGGACATAAGAGAGGCGTAAATCTGAGTCAATAATTCGAGGCCCTCCAATACTCAGAAAGCCATCGGGGACAATAGCGGGTTTCTTAGGATCGTGATAGATACCCATATCGACTCCAAAAAACCAATCCATTCGTTCTGGCCAGATGAGTGCAAGCATGGCTTTGAGCAGGCCAGGAATTAAATCTTGTAGTTCGTTATCCACAGGAGTATCGTCAGAGTCGGGTAAGTCTTCTGCCGAAGGTAGGCAAGCTCTAGGATTATCCCTCTTCTTTCACTCTGGGAAGAGTATAATAAAGAAAAAAGGCTAAAAGCCTTATGAGAACCATGATTGCACCAAGAACTGCTCAACCGACC
>NZ_CEZBFX010000061.1:0-27995 GCF_982964205.1 Roseofilum sp.
AGATATTGTTAAAAACCGTCATTAATGTACCTCATAGCAGAGGAAACTGCTGTATCTTTCGCCATTTCTGTTTTAATAATAGAAAGCGATCTTAACTCAAGATACTATTATCCCTTATTGCAACAGCACTTATGAATCTATTTTGGAAAGGACTGTTAATCGTCGCCATCCTTGTAGCCAGTGTTATTTTACCTGCCCAGGCGATTTCGATACGGGAATTTCCCCATCAGATTTGGGATCGGAGCAGTGCGACCCCTCGGTTAATCAGTGCGGTGGATGACTCTAGCACCTTAGAAGACTTGGCACAACAAGCGTTTACCGCATCAAATCAGGGCGATTTTGCCGCAGCAGAAGCCTATTGGACGCAAATTTTAGAGATATATCCGGAAAGTGCAGCCGGTTGGAGCAATCGAGGAATTACCCGTGCGAGTCAGGGGAAATTTGAGCAGGCGATCGCCGA
Organism: Roseofilum sp.; assembly: GCF_982964205.1. Classification (NCBI taxonomy): domain Bacteria; kingdom Bacillati; phylum Cyanobacteriota; class Cyanophyceae; order Desertifilales; family Desertifilaceae; genus Roseofilum; species Roseofilum sp. Next base: position 461 of record NZ_CEZBFX010000061.1, read on the forward strand.
CTATAATGAAGCGATCGAACTTGCACCTTCGGTTAGCGATCCCTATCTCAATCGAGGAGCCGCTTTAGAAGGATTAGGACGCTATGCAGAAGCCATTGAAGACTACGATCGTATCCTGGACATTAACCCCGATGATGCCCAAGCATACAACAATCGCGGCAATGCCAAAATGGGCTTAAAAGACTGGCAAGGGGCGATCGCCGATTATCAAACCTGTAATGAACTTGCCCCTAACTTTGCTTTTGCCCTAGCCAGTCAAGCCCTCGCCACCTATGAAATCGGCGAAACTGAAAAAGCCATTAAAATGATGCGAAATCTGAACCGTAAATATCCCCAATTTGCCGACATGCGAGCCGCCTTAAGTGCTGCTTTATGGGTAGAAGGGAAACAAGGAGAAGCAGAAAGTAATTGGGTTGCCGCTGTGGGTTTAGATAGTCGCTATAAAGATATCGATTGGGTGACAAATATCCGCCGTTGGCCTCCAGCTATTACAGAAGCATTAGAAAGATTCCTAAACCTGTCTTGATTCAGGATAAGTAAGACAACTGGCTATTGAACAATTGCAAAATTTTTATGTTTCGAGGACGGCTTTTATTTTGTTCCATAGCCATTCTGGCATCGTATGGTGGGAGTCATAAACCTGAGAATATTTTTCCTCAATCTCTAGGAAATATTCTTTGACATGCTCTTCCCCTTTTTTCATCAACGGATTTAGGATTTTTCCCTCAAATAGAGAGAGCGCCTTCCCTTGAATTCCTCTTACATAAAGCTGGTAAAAATACAACTGAGTTTCTTCAGGAATCCCCACACACTCCCAAGCAATATATCCTTTAAGTCCAAGCAGTTCCTCCCAGATCGGTAAATTTTCCTCCATCTCAAATAGATTATTCCCAAAAGTTTCTATCGTTTTGTCCACCTCGCCATAGGCACAAAAACCGGAAAAGACGTAGCAGTATTTTTCCCCTCGGCAACACCACGGCTTTTCAAAATTACAGGAATTGGTTGCATAAGGAAGTTGGTTAGCGAGCTGAAAGAGGAGTTCAAAGATTTTCACGTCATGGATGGGTGGAGTGGAGATTAAGAACGAGTTAGCACCTGCCAGATAATAAACGACGCAAATGCCAAATACCCAGCTACCGCCCACCAATCGAGTGCAGATTCGATCGCCATGACTGTGAAGACCCCATTTTTTGTTAAACTGCTACTTTGACCTAACCCCACACTCTATTTATCGTAGCAAATGGCAGAAACACTATTCTTCAATGCCCTCCGGGAAGCGATCGACGAAGAAATGGCCCGCGATCCCTCCGTCTTCGTCCTAGGCGAAGATGTTGGCCAATATGGCGGTTCCTACAAAGTCACCAAAGGACTCTATGAAAAATATGGAGAACTGCGGGTACTCGATACTCCCATTGCGGAAAACAGCTTCACCGGATTAGCGGTTGGTGCTGCGATGACTGGACTGCGACCGATCATTGAAGGGATGAATATGGGCTTTTTGCTCTTGGCTTTTAACCAAATCTCCAATAATGCGGGAATGCTGCGCTATACCTCTGGGGGGAACTTTACGATTCCCCTGGTGATCCGGGGGCCTGGTGGAGTGGGTAAACAACTGGGTGCAGAACACTCCCAACGTCTAGAGGCTTATTTTCAAGCGGTTCCGGGACTGAAAATTGTTGCCTGTTCTACCCCCTACAATGCTAAGGGACTGATGAAATCTGCTATTCGCGATGGCAACCCGGTCTTATTTTTTGAGCATGTCTTGCTGTATAACCTAAAGGAAAACTTACCGGAAACTGAATATTTAGTGCCCTTAGACCGGGCAGAAATTGTCCGTCGAGGTAAAGATGTAACGATTTTGACCTATTCCCGGATGCGCCATCATGCCATGCAAGCGGCCAAAACCCTGGAGCAAGAAGGATTCGATCCAGAAATTATTGATTTAATTTCCCTCAAACCCCTGGATTTTGCCACGATTAGCGCATCGATTCGCAAGACCCATCGGGTGGTGATTGTGGAAGAATGTATGAAAACTGGGGGGATTGGTGCAGAATTAACGGCTTCGATTACCGAACAATTGTTTGATGAACTCGATGCTCCAGTGGTGCGCCTTTCTTCTCAGGATATTCCGACTCCCTATAATGGCATTCTGGAAAACTTGACGATTGTTCAGCCGGGTAAAATTGTAGAAGCTGTTAGAAAAATGATGGCACTACAGGTTTAGGAGATGCAAGGATAGGGGTATGGGGGATGGAGAGACACGGGGATTGACCATTACTCCCTACTGCCTACTCCCTATATCATTCACTATCACGGATTAAACGATGGGGAAACAACGGACAATTTTAGCTTTAATTATTGTGCTGGCGATCGCCGCGATCGCGGTATTGGCGAAAGTCGAAACCCGCCTAGGTTTAGACCTCAGAGGAGGGGCACAATTGACCATTCAAGTAAAAACTACACCAGAAGTCCCGGAAATTACACCTCGTAAATTGGAAGCCGTGCAACGAGTGATGGAAAATCGGGTCAATGGTCTGGGGGTTTCGGAGGCAGCCATCCAGACGGTGGGAGAGGATCAGCTCTCGATCCAACTGCCGGGGGTTAACGATCCAGCTCAGGCGGAACGGGTATTAGGAGGCACAGCTCAGTTGGAGTTTCGCCAGCAACGGCAAGGAACAGAGGATGAGTTTGCCGCCCAATTTCAGATTTGGAGACAATTGCAGTTTGAGCAAGCTTTACTGCGACAGGAAGATCCAGAAGTGGCGGCAGAGGCACTCGCCGAAAATCAGGAGCAGATCGCTAAACTCAATGAAGACATTGCTCCCCTCTTTGACAAAGTTGGCTTAACTGGGGAACAACTGCAAGACTCCTTACCCCGTCCTCCCCAAGGAGGAGCAAACTGGGCTGTGATACTAGAGTTTAATGGGGAAGGGGGAGATAAGTTTGCTGAACTAACGAAAAATTTAGCTGGAACGGGTCGCACTATTGGTATTTTCCTGGATAATGAACTCGTCAGTACCCCCACCGTCGGCGTGGAATTTGCGGAAACCGGGATTGTGGGAGGTCGTGCGGAAATTACGGGGAATTTTACGGCTGAAACCGCTAATGACTTGTCGATCCAACTGCGAGGGGGCGCTCTCCCCGTGCCTGTGGAAATTGTGGAAAACCGCACGGTTGGCGCAACATTGGGACAAGATAGTATTCGTCGCAGTATCTATGCCGGGTTGGGGGGATTATTCCTCGTGCTGGTGTATATGGTGATCTATTATCGCCTGCCCGGGGCGATCGCTAATATTGCCCTTCTCGTCTATGCTCTGCTCACGTTTGCGGCGTTTAAGCTATTCCAAGTCACCCTCACCTTACCCGGGATTGCTGGTTTTATCCTCAGTATCGGCATGGCCGTCGATGCTAATGTGTTAATCTTTGAGCGTACCCGGGAAGAACTGCGTGGGGGTAAAACCCTCTATCGTTCCGTAGAATCGGGCTTTTATCGGGCATTTACCAGTATCCTCGATGGTAACCTGACTACCCTGATTTCCTGTATTGCCCTATTCTGGTTAGGCACGGGTTTAGTCCGAGGGTTTGCTCTGACTCTCGGTATTGGGGTCGTCATTAGTATGTTTACCGCCGTTACCTGTAGTCGTACCCTGATGTTATACGTGCTTCAGTTTCCCGGACTGCGTAAACCCAACCTATTTTGTCCCAATCTTGCTCCGCTCCCCAAACGGTAAATCCATGATTAGCATTATTAAACAACGTAATCTCTGGTGGTCGATTTCTGCTGGTGTGATTCTAATGGGATTTTTGGCCATGGCAATTTCTTGGGGGAGTCCAGGAATTGGTGCCCCCCTACGTCCAGGTCTGGATTTTGTGGGTGGAACCCGTCTTCAACTGGATCTTGATTGCACGGAAGTGGGAAATTGTGACCAACCGATTGAGATTGCTAAAGTACGGGAAGTTACCGATCGCCTCGGTATTGCTAATCCCAACATCCAGATTACCGGTGAAGACGGCACTGGGGTGAGTATCCGCACCAAAGATTTGGATGTGGAGGAGCGCACAGAACTGCAAAATAGTTTAGCCGAGGCGATCGGTACATTTGATGTGACCCAAACACAAATTGATACCGTTGGTCCCACCTTGGGGAAACAGTTATTTACATCGGGTTTGCTGGCACTTTTGGTGGCTTTTGCGGGAATTACCCTTTACTTAAATTTCCGTTTCCAGCTCGATTATGCGTTTTTTGCCTTTGTCGCTCTCTTCCATGATGTCTTCGTAACCATGGGAGTCTTTTCCATCTTGGGTTTGATCGCTGGAGTGGAAATTGATAGCCTGTTTATTGTCTCGCTGCTGACGATTATCGGATTTTCTGTCAATGATACGGTGGTCATTTATGACCGGGTGCGCGAGACCCTCCAGTTTTATCCGGAAAAGCATATTAATGATGTGGTCGATGAGGCGGTGAATCAGACGTTGATGCGATCGCTCAATACTAGCATTACCACCATTTTGCCCCTCGTTGCCATCTTCTTCCTCGGTGGCGAAACCCTAAAATTCTTTGCCCTAGCCCTAATCATCGGCTTTATTTCCGGAGCCTATTCCAGCATCTTTATCGCCAGTACCCTGTTAGCCTGGTGGCGCGAGAAAACCGGCCGCGCTATCCTCGCAACAGTTACAGAGGGAGAGGGAGAAATTCTAGACTCTACCCCAACTACTGATTGATATAGGGGGAAGTGCTATAAAACTTTTGCCACAGCATTTTCCCAACGATCATTATCTTGGATTAAGGGTCTAGAATATAAACAAAAATGTTTCCAGGTTATGAAATCAAACCACGAAATAGATTGGTACATAACTTAAAAAAAATAAAGAGTTCTTCAAGTCTAAAAAGTGATGATTTATCCTGTCAATGGACAGAAATCAGCATTGAATGCTGTTGTTCAAAATTGTCTGATTTACAGGATGAATTTTATATCTTTTACGAGCATCCCGTACACGAATTTAAAAATAAATTATTCAAAGCTAGTAGTAATGAAGTTATTGAATTTATAAAAGAGGCAATTCTACCTGAAGAAGGTATGGGATTAGATATGACCATCTACTCTTTAGACATGAAAACTATCATTGCATTTAACCATGATGGAGATATTTTTTTAGTTAGAGACAGTAGTCAATACAAGAGATTGGAAAACTGGGAAGAAGTAGTCGATAAAAAAAATGAAGATAATCTTGTCAGCATTGAAAATTATGATGCGAAACGAATAGTAGCAAGTATACAGAATTGGACAGAATTAAAACAACAACAGAAGCAGGGAGAATATCAGCTCAGTAATGAGGATGTAGCATGGCAAGTCTACGATCTCTTTGGTGTAGGAAGATTAACGCCAAAAATTGTAGAGTATGTGCTTAGATTATTGATGGACATTGAGACATTTGATTATTTGGCATTGTTTCAACGGTTGCAGGAAGTTTATTCTTCCTGGTGTGCAGGGGACTATATTGATGTTCCTCCCAATAAAAACTATCCCCTGAAAAAAATGCTGGCTCTGCAAGAGAGAATGGCAGATAGTGAACCAGCTTTAGGATTACGGCAGATTGATGTTTATACAGGATTAAATGTAACGATCTTGCTCCTAGAGCTGCACCGTTATGGACAAGACAAAGCGGAACTAAGAGATAAAATCAACTTTTATCCTTGTGGACAACCCAATAATGACGGGAAATTAGAGGATAGCACTAAACTTTTAAGAATCATTGGTTATAGTTCCTGTATTGGGGTATTAGGCTTTCTCAATACAGTCGGTACCTTTCTTGCAGGTGTTAACCTTAGTGCTGCCAACCTTAGTGGTGTCAACCTCAGTGGTGCTAACCTCAAGCGCGCTAACTTCAAGCTCGCAAACCTTATAGGGGCAGACCTCAGTTGTGTCAATCTCAGTGATGCAGGACTCAAGGACTCAGACCTCAAGGACTCAGACTTGAGGGGGGCAGAACTCAAAGATACCAACCTGAGTGGTGCCAATCTCAAGGGTGCTAATCTCGGTTGCACAAACCTGAGTGGTGCCAATCTCAGTCGTGCCAATCTCGATTGTACAAACCTGAGTGGTGCCAATTTCAGTCGTGCCAATCTCAGTCGCGTTAACCTTGTAGATGTAGAACTCATAGAAGTATGTCTGAGTGGTGCTAATCTCAGTCGTGCTAACCTTAGTGGCACAAATCTCAATTGTGTAAATCTCAGTCGCGCTAACCTCAGTAGCACAAATTTGAGTGATGCCAACCTCAAGGGTACAAATCTCAGTGGTGCTAATCTCAATGGTACAATCCTCAATCGCACAAATCTGAGTGGCGCAAACCTCAGAGGTGCGAATCTCAATGGTACAATCCTCAGAAGCACAATCCTCAGCGATGAAATATGGGGAGATATATGCTGGGATGAAAAAACACAATGGGAAGGCTTGCGTGGACTGGAAACAGCAATTAATATTCCAGATCAATTAAAAGAGGAATTGGGTTTAGCGAATTAGAAGAAAGTGACTGATTAGCCATTATCATGCGAAGCGATGTATAATCTACATCAGATGTAATTTCTCATTTGGAATTAACTTGGTTTCCCCTGATTCCCAGATTGATCTCGATCCCCAGTTTCAGGCGCAAGTGATGCGTTATCATCGACTGTTGGTTGGGGGACGCTGGTTGGTAGTGATTTTATGGTGGCTGGTTTTGGGATTTCCAAGTCTGTGGATAATGCGATCGCCCCTATCACTCCTATTCGACCATTTTACCTGGTCTGGATTGTACTATAGTTTCTATTTCCACCCCCTAGCGGCGATCGGCTTTTCCAGCAGTATCGGTTTAACGACTGCTGTTTTAGTCTGGCAAAGTCGCAATATTCTCGTCGGTTTGCCAGGACCTTATCAGAAAGGCCTAGAGCGTAAGGTCTATCGTATTCGCCAACAGGGGAAAAGCCATCCCCTCTGGAACTGGGTGGTTGAAGGTTAGGGGAATTAGGAAAGGAATGGGGAATAGGGAATGGGGAATATCAATCCTCACCAAATCGTTGTACAGATAAGATAAAATCAGGTAATACGCTTTCCCCAGAGAGCGCTGTGGGTAAACTCCGAACTTCCTTTGGCTGTCCCTGACGATAGATTTCTACCTCTTGATCTTGGGGATTCAGAAGCCAACCCAAGTGTACACCACTATCGAGATATTCCTGCATTTTTTCCTGAAGAGGGGTTAAGCGATCGCTTGGAGAGCGAAGTTCTAAGACAAAATCTGGAGCAAGGGGCGGAAATTTTTGGCGCTCCTCTGAGGTAAGAGTATCCCATCGAGAGCGTTCAACCCAAGCTAAATCTGGAGAGCGATCGCCTCCGCCCGGTAGTTTAAACAATGTTGAGGAACTGAAAACTTTACCCAGCTTAGTACGACGGTTCCAAATCGTTAAATCTGCTCCCAGTTCAAGTTCATAACTTCCGCTTTCTCCACCAACGGGCGACATTAGAATTAAGGCTCCTTGAAGATTGCGTTCAAAGTTTAAGTGAGGATTACTCATGCAGAGGAAGTAAAACTGCTCATCACTGAGATGAACTTGTTGCAGATTGACCTTGAGGGGTAGGGTGAGAGAGGTCATGGTATAGCAGAGAAGGAGTTGGTTAGGACAGTTAGGTTATGGTTTGAGGCAATAGGCAATAATAAACTCTCCCGTTCTCTGCTATAACATATTGGTTCGCGCGGCAGAAGGGTAAGGGGTAAATGGGTCAACCGTTTTTCACGCCACAGTTCTCATTTTTAACCCTTTTGAACCAGTAACTCAAGCCCCTGGAGTCAAGCCAGGGGATGCAGTAAGGACAATTCCGGTTTAATTGATTGTACCGGTTAGGGGAGAGCTGGCACTGGCATAGGCTTTGATGGGAATTCTACCCGAAACAGCAGCAATGCGTCCAGCTTCAGTAGCCAAGCGGAAAGCCTGAGCCATGGCGGCAGGATTTTGGGATTGGGCGATCGCCGTGTTAATCAATAAAGCATCTGCCCCCATTTCCATTGCTGTTGCTGCTTCTGAAGGCGTACCAATACCTGCATCGACAACAACAGGCACCTTAGAATTCTCGATAATAATGCCAATATTAGCCCCATTCTTAATCCCTTGTCCGGAACCAATGGGAGACCCCAAAGGCATCACGGTGACACAACCGACTTCTTCGAGACGCTTGGCCAGCAAGGGATCTGCATTAATATAGGGTAAAATGGCGAATCCTTCTTTGACCAATTGTTCGGCCGCTTCCAAAGTGCCGATGGGATCGGGAAGCAAATATTTGGGATCGGGAATCACTTCTAACTTGATAAAATTATTATCTTCCTGACCCAGTAATTTTGCCATTTCGCGCCCCAGTCGAGCTACCCGCACAGCATCTTCTGCGGTTTGACATCCGGCAGTATTGGGTAACATCCAAATCTTTTGCCAATCAATGGCTTCGGCTAATCCTTCATGCCCGGGTGCTTTCGTTTGTACGCGACGCACCGCTACCGTGACAATCTGGCAACCACTGGCGACAATGCTCTGTTGCATTTCGGTAAAGGAGCGATATTTGCCTGTGCCCGTCATCAGGCGCGAGTTAAAGGTTTTACCGGCGATTTCTAAGGGCGAATCGCCTAGGATATCAGTATCAGGTTGGTGTTGAGAAATACTCTGATCGAGGGTTTGCATAGTTGGGTATGACGTTGGACAATGGTCTAGCTTAACGTTTGTTCTCCCGTTATTGAGGGGGATAAGTTTGAATGTTGAGCGAACGACTAGACGATGATCGACTCTTCAAAGAACTATTATCCACCTTTTTTGTAGAGTTGATCGGAAGCCGACTGAAAACCTGATTTTTCACCAGAATAGAGATAACTGGCAAAAACGACGGAGAAGCTTATAGCGCTGGGTATTATAGTGTTTACAAGTATTGGGAAATAGCATGGATAGCTTGTTCGAGATTAAAGTTATAGCTAGGGGCGATTCCATTCCCCATTCCCTATTCCCCATTCCCGATTCCCCATTCCCGATTCCCCATTCCCTATTCCCTATTCCCTATAAATGTTATGGCAACCGCAACCAAACGACGAGAAGAAAATGTAGCTGGAGATTTCTTTGTCGATCGGACTTGTATTGACTGCGATACCTGTCGTTGGATGGCTCCGCAGGTTTTCCACCGCGATAATGGACAATCGGCAGTCTACCATCAACCGGAGAATTTGGGCGATCGCCAAAGTGCCCTACAAGCTCTGCTCGCTTGTCCAACTGCTTCGATTGGTACAGTCGAAAAACCCCAAGATATCAAAACCGCTCAAGATACCTTTCCCTTACTCATCGCCGAAAATGTGTATCACTGTGGCTATCATTCAGCATCCTCTTTCGGTGCAGCCAGTTATTTCATCCAGCATCCAGAAGGAAATGTTTTAGTGGACTCTCCCCGGTTTACCCCTCCCCTGGTGAAACGGATTGAAGCGATGGGAGGGATACGGTGGATGTATTTAACCCACATGGATGATGTGGCCGATCATCAGAAATTCCACGATCGCTTTGGCTGCGATCGCCTGTTACATGAAGATGATATCACCGCCGATACCCAAGATATTGAACAACCTATAACGGGGACAGAGGCGATCGAACTCGCTCCCGATCTCCTGATTATCCCGGTTCCCGGTCACACCAAAGGTCACACGGTTCTTCTGTACCAAAATCAATTTCTGTTTACCGGCGATCATCTAGCTTGGTCAGATTATTTACCACAATTAATTGCCTTCCGTTGCCATTGTTCCTATTCCTGGGATGAATTACTCAAATCCATGAAAACATTAACCGCTTACCGCTTTGAGTGGGTTTTACCTGGCCATGGTCGTCGCTATCACGCTCCTGTGGAGGTCATGCAAGCTGAACTTCAGAAGTGTTTGCAATGGATGGTATAGGTAAAAGGCAAAAGGCAATAACTACTGAGATGATAAACTAGAGTTTAGACTCTGGAAAAACTATCTGTAAAAATAAGGAAACGCTATGCGAGTTTTGGTAATGGGTGGCACGCGGTTTATTGGCGTATACTTAACCCAATTATTAGTGGAACAAGGTCATGAAGTGGTCTTATTTAATCGAGGCAATAAACCTGCACCAGTGGAAAGGGTGACGGAAATTCATGGCGATCGCACGGATGCCAGCCAAATCCAAGATAAGCTTGCCGGTGAAGCATTTGATGCTATTTTCGATAACAATGGTCGGGAACTCAGCGATACTCAACCCCTAGCGGATTTATTCGCGGGTAAGGTGAAACATTTTGTTTATATGAGTTCTGCGGGAGTTTACTTGAAATCCGAGCAAATGCCTCACATAGAAGGCGATCCAGTAGACCCGAAAAGCCGCCATAAAGGAAAGTTTGAAACAGAAAAATATCTCAGTGAAAAGCAACTGCCGTTTACCTCGATTCGCCCCACGTATATTTACGGCCCGTTGAATTATAATCCTTTAGAAGCTTGGTTTTTTGACCGTATTGTGCGCGATCGCCCCCTTCCCATACCCGGTACAGGTAACGCCATTACCCAATTGGGACATTGTTACGACTTAGCCCAAGCGATGAAGGCAGTTTTGGGCAATTCCCAAGCGATCGGTCAAGTTTACAACATTTCTGGGGAACGCTATGTTACATTTGATGGATTAGCTCAAGCTTGCGCGATCGCCGCCGGAAAATCCCCCGAAGATATCCGGATTGTCCATTATGATCCCAAACAATTTGACTTTGGCAAACGCAAAGCCTTCCCCATGCGCTCTCAGCATTTTTTCGCCGATATTCACAAAGCCAAAACCGAACTCAATTGGCAACCCAAATATGACCTTGTATCTGGATTAAAAGATTCCTTTGAAACCGATTATCTGGTTCAAGGTAAAGATAAACTAGAGGTAGACTTTTCCCTAGATGACCAAATCTTGAAGGGTTAAATTATGCCTGCAAAGGATATTTATCATGATGTGGTTTGTACAGCTTTGGTTAAAGACGGTTGGACAATCACTGACGATCCACTTATCCTGAAGATAGGTAAACGATCTACATTTGTGGACTTAGGAGCAGAAAAACTGGTTGCTGCTGAACGAGGCAGCACAAAAATCGCAGTTGAAATCAAGAGCTTCTTAAGTCCTTCTCCGATCCATGATCTTGAACAGGCTTGGGGACAATTCTTTTTATACGCTAGGGTACTGCAAAGAACAGAGCCTACTCGTTTACTTTATCTTGCGGTTAGTACAGACACTTTTAACACCCTATTTCAAGAGGAAGCTGGACAGCTCCTATTAGCAGAACCCGATTTTTGTATCCTTGTTTTTGACCTAAATAGCGAGGCAATTATCCAATGGAAACCCCCAATACAACTTTAGACCAATGGCGTGAAACCTTGGAGCAAATCCTGCAATATTATGCTAATCTTCCCTATCGCTATGGTGAAGTCATTACCTATGTGGTGGTCAGTCGGGATGGTAACCACTTTATGTTGATGGATGAAGGGTGGGAAAATAACAAAAGGGTTCATGGTTGCATTGTCCATGCTGAATTTCGCAACCATAAAATCTGGATTCACTATGATGGCATTGAAGATAGCATCACGGAGGAACTGGTAGCGGCTGGAGTTCCTAAAGATTCTATTGTTCTCGCCTTTCATCCTCCGCAAGTGCGAGAACATACTGGCTATGCGATCGCCTAATTTTCCTGTCGGTTGGGTTAAAAAAAGCCAAACCCAACAGATGGGTTAGGTTTGGCTGTGTAGGAGCAAAAATCTTTCACCCCATATATTTTTAAGCAGTCACTAGCTCCCGTTCTGGACGCTTACTATTGCGAATTCCAGAAATTGCCTCAGCATAGTCCGGAGCTTTAAATACCGCAGAACCGGCAACAATAGCATTTGCTCCCGCTTCCAAGACTTGCCAAGTATTATTCACCTTCAAGCCACCATCAACTTCAATCCAAGGATCGAGTCCACGCTCATCGCACATTTGGCGTAACTTGCGAATTTTAGGAACCACTGCGGGAATAAAGCTCTGTCCCCCAAACCCAGGGTTAACACTCATAATGAGAATCAAGTCGCACAATTCTAGAACATACTCAATCAACTCTAAAGGTGTAGAAGGATTCAGTACGACTCCTGCTTGCTTGCCCAACTCTCTGATTTGTCCTAGAGTCCGGTGTAAGTGAGGGGAAGCATTATGTTCGGCATGAACCGAAATAATATCCGCACCTGCTTTCGCAAAGCCCTCAACATACTTTTCCGGTTCCACAATCATCAAGTGAACATCCAGAGGTTTTTGAGTCACAGGACGAATGGCATCCACGATTAACGGGCCGATGGTAATATTAGGGACAAACCGGCCATCCATGACATCCACATGAATCCAGTCTGCACCGGCTTCATCCACAGCTTTAATCTCTTCTCCCAGACGGCTAAAATCAGCAGATAAGATAGAAGGGGCAATAACAATGGGTTTGGGCATGACGATTGGTATCCTCCAAGGCGTTCTGAATTTCTATTATTTTAACAAAGTCTTTAGCATTACCCTAGCCCTGGGTCAATAAACCCAGTTTTCTTGCATTGCCTCTTGCCTCTTGCTTCCCCTAGCTTACAGCCTTAACTGGTTACCAATGCTCATTACCTGCCCAAAGTGCAAAAGGCTAAGGACAAAGGACTTGGCGCATGTGTCGCATATTAGCTGGTAATTCGAGCTTCAAAGCTTGTTCAATTAAGGGCGCAGGAATCGGGAAATTGGGAGTAGCTTGAACTGCATAGCTTAAGAGGGTTCCTTGTTGGTAGTCTTGAAGATGAAGATAGGCAAGAAATTCCGAGAAAGATCCTTTAAGGAGTTCAAATTCTATGGCTTGGTTGCCAGTTTCCCGGATTTGGAGATAAATTTCTACTTCCACACGTAGGAGAATAAAGTCTTTGATTCCTTTTTGATAGAGTTGCTGGCTTTTGGGCAAGACTTGACTGTAGGTAATATCAGGAAAATAATTGACCCATTGGGAGTAGTTGCTGACTTTTTGCCAGCATTGTTGACGACTCAGGGGAAGATAGAGTTGAGCGATCGCGCTGCCCCCTCCCAATCCCCAAGGTTCCGTTTTCACTGAAATATGACCGTCACCTAAAGACACAGACGGTTCAGTGTTGCAAGCTTTGGCAATGCGATCGAGCCATGCAGTTGCTTGATTCATGGTGAAGAAATAAAACGTTAGATCTGCGAAGGTATGGAATGGGCAACAATTTGTCGGTGATATTCCGATTCACTCATTAACTCTTGGGTGCTTTCCACTCGATCAATAAAGAGTTTGCCTTCTAAATGATCGAATTCGTGTTGGATAATCCGAGCTACAAAATCGGTGAATATCTGGCGCTGATGTTTGCCTTTTTGATCGATATATTCAACTTCAATTTCGGTAAATCGGGGCACTAATCCTCGGATTCCGGGGACACTTAAACACCCTTCCCATCCTTTGAGTTGAGTATCCGAATGACTGACAATCTGGGGATTGATCAGTGGTGTCGGTTCCATCTTGGGAGCATTAGGATAGCGCAGATTGGGACGAGAGGTGACGATGAGTAAACGGTAAAGTTGTCCAATTTGAGGGGCTGCAATGCCGACACCATGACTCAATTGTGCTGTTTCAATTAAGTTTTGAATTAAGGTTTGAATGTGCGTATCTTCTGGGTTGGCGATGGGTTGGGCTATAGTTCGCAGCAAGGGATGACCTAATTGGTAGATTTCTGAAGGCTCTGTCATAAGGATTGGACTTCTTACAGAAGTCAGGTAAAAGACAATAGGCAAAAGGCAATAGCCCTTAAGAATATATGATTACTGCATTACTATTGATTGATACTCTATTACTCCTGATTGATACAATGCAGCAAATGTTTTAAGATTTGTAACTCTACATCCATTACTGTGTCTTGCTTTCAGTCATTGAGCTTCTATCTTATTGTATCTTAATTCTCGAAACGTGACAGAAGAGGGATATCTTACCCCAGTTTGACAAAAAAGGGTAAGTGATAAATTCAATTTAAAGGCAGAGAGATCATAAATTCTGTTCCTTGCCCCAGCTCTGAAGTACAAGCGATCGAACCTCTATGTTTTTCGACAATAATTTGTTGGGAGATCGTCATCCCTAAACCCGTTCCTTTGCCGACCATTTTAGTCGTAAATCCCTGCTCGAATATTTTCGCCTTCACTTCTTCTGACATTCCCATACCATTATCAATAATTGTGACAACAACACTTTTTCGATCTATGCTTAGTTTCGTGCTAATAGTGATGCAATTGGGGGCAGATTCTATCTCTTCATCAGTTTTTCCTTCATTACTTTCATCGAGGGCATCGATCGCATTCGCCAATAAGTTCATAAACACTTGATTGATTTGTCCGGCATAGCATTTGACTTCGGGAATTTCACCATAATCTTTTAAAATTCTAATCGCCGGGCGCTCTCCATTGGCTTTGAGGCGATATTTGAGAATTAATAAGGTACTATCGAGTCCTTTATGTAAATTGAACTCGGTTTTCTTATCCGTATCTGTGCGCGAAAAAGTTCGTAAAGAGGTACTGATTTTAGCAATGCGATCGCAACCGCCTTGCATGGATTCAATCAGTTTGGGGAAATCCTCACGGATAAAATCGGGATTTATCTCTTCGATCTCTTCGGCAATCTCTTCAGAAGGAGATGTATTTTCTTCATAGAGAGAAAGAATGTCCAGCAAATCTTGTAAATATTCTTGTGCTACTCTCACATTGCCACTGATAAAACCAACAGGGTTGTTGATTTCGTGAGCGACCCCAGCGACCAGATTGCCCAGGGTGGCCATTTTTTCACTTTGCACCAATTGCAACTGCGCTTCTTGTAGATCCGTTAAGACTTGTTGGAGATCGTTTCGTGCTTGTTGTTCTGTGTCATAGAGTTGAGCATTTTGCAGTGCGATCGCGGCTTGGGAACAGAGTAAATTCAAGATTTCAATGCGATCGCGGGTGAATGCACCACTCACTTGATTATTTTCCAAGTAGAGAATGCCGATGAGTTGCCCTCGGTCAATCAAAGGCAGACAAAATACTGATTGGGGTTGATACTTTTGGATATAAGTATCCCCTGCATAGTCTTTGGCCTCTTTGGCGTTGTCCAAGACGAGGGGTTCGTGCGTATTTTTGACGGAGTGGATGAGGGTTAGCGGGATGCGATCGCTGGTTTCGACGGGAATACTGGCCACTGACATGTCTTCTCCTGTCGCATGGGCCACTAGCATGAGGGTGTTTTCTTCAAAGAGCATCAGGGCAACCGTTTCAGCACCAGCATTTTCTTGGATGACTTGCATGAAGTTGGCAATAGCGCGATCGAGGTCAATTTCTTCACAGAGACTTCGAGATGCTTTCATGAGGCTCGCTAAATCTAATAGTTCTCCGGTGGAGGCGTTGGTACTGATAATTCTTCCTTTGGCGAAATTCGTAATCGTACTATTAGCAGTCAAATTTGAGGGTTGCTGTTGGAGAATGGGGGAGAGTAGTTGGGGATAGCGTTTCTCGAGGTCGTCGGTTTTAGCTTTAGCTTCCCACTGAGCGTAACAATAGTAGGCCTGCTGCATATATACTGAAGCCTCTTTTTCTCGTCTCCAATTGAGATAAAATTTGGCAAAGAGTTCGTTGCTGAGAGCTTCTTCTTGAATGTAGCCATTTTCTTTAGCACCGGCGATCGCCCGATCGTAAGCATCAATGGCAGCAAGGCGATCTCCAAGTACGCGCTGTTTTTCGGCTTCAATCAGCTCCCATTTATGTTGGTAGTTCATGGGGGCGCGAGCCGCCCAAGCCGAGAATTGAGTTTGGATATCGCGGACTCGTTTTTCTATCTTGCTTCGGGTTTCGCCATCGGCATCTTCCCAAATCGCCAAGCGAGCCAGAGCCTCATAATACCGAAATACTGGATAGAATGCCACAGATTTGAGGCTGATAAAATAAGGTTCGGTGGCTTCGGCATAAGCAATCGCGTCTTCTGGACGATCGAATAAAACAGAAAGCCAAATTCGCATAGTTTGGCACGTCATAATTGCACCGATACTATTGGTTTCATAGTGTTGGGGCAATCGAGTCTCCCAATCATAAGCTTGTCCTGTTAAGCAATGAGGTTGAGAAGATTCCCCGAGCAAGTTCAACCCAAATTGAAGCAGTATTTCAAATTGAACGAGAACCAGATCGAGACTAATTTGTCGGGTAAATGCTCCATAGACTTCGAGCTTTTCGATGTACTCTGATAGCGTATTGCCTGTTAGCAAAAAGATACAACAGTAACCAGCAGATGCAAAAACAGCCGACTCGAAATCTCCTACCTCTAAGCCCGCAGCATAGCATTCTAGATAGAGTTCGAGGCTATCTCTGAGAGGCTCGTGCCACAAACTGATAAACGTGAGAAAGGTCATCAAGATTTTTGCTTTCAGGGTTCGATCCCAAGAGCGCTCCTGATAATCCAGTCCCAAGCGACCAAATCGATAGGCCCCGTCTAAATCTTCAACAATATTGCCCAGGAGCAAACCATAGTTCAGATAAGCGGAAGCCGAAAAATTGCTATTGCCATGTTGCAAGCAGAAATTCATCTGCTTGGTAACAATTAATGGTGCTAAGGTCGGATTGGCATTGGATGCCGGGGCAAACAGCAAGCATAAAATCCGCAGTGTGGCGATTTTGACTTCATCTTCGATCTCGGGTAGATTGAGAATCTCTGCAAACGTATATTGCTCGCATAATTGTGCTGTTTGCGCCAAAGCCTGTTGCATGTCTTCTTGACTGGGAGATTCGGGAAACTCAATTCCAAAGAGTGCTAATAGTTCCAGTCCAGCTTCTAAAGATTTTGAGAATTGACCTCGCATCATTGAGGACTGAATTATGATTTCATAGAGTTTAACTCGATCTAGGGGAGATATCGCGTGACTCATTGCCTCCTCAAGCCAATTTTCCATGGTGGAAAAATGGGACTGTAAATAGGCAGCTTCGGTGATTCCGGTTGCTAAGTTCAAAGCGGTTGGATAGTTCCTCTCCCAAGCTCCCTCTCCTAGTAATTCATAGCCTTGCAGGCAATAATCAAACATGGCTTTATAAGCAGTCGCACTTTTGGCTTTTTGGGCTACTTGCCAGTTGAGTGTGGCGAGACGATCTCGTTCCTCTTGTTCGGCGATCGCTGTTGCACCCAAATTCATTTGGCCGACAATATCAAATAATACTTTTTCTTGTTGCGATTCTGGCGTATTGTTCCATAGTAACTGACCGATTTTGAGATGATGTTCTGGTTTTTTCTCCTCGGGAATCAAGGCATAAGCCGCTTGTTGGACGCGATCGTGCAAAAAACGATAACTGACAACCCCCTCGACTCGACCATCTTCTTGCTTCCATTCTTGGAAAAACTTATAGGCTTCGCTCTGGGGTAAAATCAACCCTTCCTGTAGGGCGCTCCACAGGGCAGCAGCGACTTTCTCCGAAAGCATTTCGCAGGTAATCGCTAAGGTTTCTAAATCAAATTGATTGCCGATACAGGCGGCTAGTTTCAGGACTTTTCGCGTACCCTCCGGCAATTTGTGCAAACGTCCTGCCATAAATTCGACAACATCATCCGTCAGCAGTTCATCTCGAACCTTCACCAAATCGAACTCCCAATATCCCAAATTTGGATTCAATATAATTAATCTATCCTCATACAATCCTTTCAGAAATTGAGTGGTAAAGAAGGGATTTCCTTTCGTTTTTTGATGGACTAAATCGGTTAAAGGTCGGGCTAACTCGACCGAACAACTGAGGGTCGCCGCAACCAATTGATTGACATGAGCAACTGATAAGGGGGCTAGAGTTAGAGTAGAAATTGTTGTTTTTTGTTCTTTTGCGGTTTGCAGAGCGTCTCGGTCGGAAAAATCCGCCCATTCCGGTAGGTCGTCGCGTTTCTTTAATTCCGCTAAAGTTAACATCAACGGATGGGCAGGGAAGACTTCATTATCTCGATAGGCACCCAGCAGGAGCAAATACCCCATCCGATTGTCTCCTATCAGGACTTTCAGCAAGTTTAATGATGCCGAGTCCGCCCATTGTAAGTCATCGAGAAATAGGGTTAAGGGGTGTTTTTTGGTAGTGAAAACGGCAATAAATTTCTCAAAGAGGAGGTTAAAGCGATTTTGAGCGGCACTACCGGAGAGTTCGGGGACGGGGGGTTGTTCTCCGATAATGCGTTCGAGTTCGGGAATTACTTCAGTGAGAACTTGTCCGCCCTCTCCCACAGCTTTGAGAATTTTTGCTTTCCATTCTTGCAATTCGGCATCGGATTCTCCGAGTAATTGCCCCATCAAATCTCGGAAGGCGATGACGAAAGCAGAGAAGGGAATATCGCGATTGAATTGGTCGAATTTTCCTTTGATGAAGTAACCGCGATTGTTGACAATGGGCTTGTGGACTTCGTTGATAACGGCAGTTTTGCCAATACCGGAAAATCCTGCCACCAGCATCATTTCGCTGTTCCCTTCAGCAATACGATTGAAGGCTTTTAGTAGAGTTTTGACTTCTTTTTCCCGTCCGTAGAGCTTTTCGGGAATCAGAAAGCGATCGCATATGTCTCGTTCTCCTAATGCAAATGGCGCTATCTTCCCGGCTTCTCGATATTGTACTAGACATTTTTCCAGGTCGTACTTGAGTCCGAGGGCACTCTGATAGCGGTCTTCAGCATTTTTTGCCATTAATTTCATTACAATGTCTACCACAGTTCCTGGTATCGGTGACTGGCGATTGATTAGAGGGGGAGCTTTAGCAATATGACAGTGAACGATCTCGAGAGGATCGTCAGCCAAGAATGGTAATTCTCCGGCTAGTAGTTCGTAAAATGTTACTCCAAGGGAATAAAAATCGCTGCGATAATCAATGCCTCGATTCATTCGTCCGGTTTGTTCGGGGGATAGATAAGCAAGAGTCCCTTGTAAAACATTCGGGGTTTGAACGTTTTGGGTTTCTTTGGGCAATAGAGTCGAAATGCTAAAATCTATTAATTTAATTTTTTTTGTTTCCGGATGAATTAGTATATTTACGGGTTTAATATCCTTATGGATAACATTACTGTGATGCAGATGGTGCAAAATATCAGCCAGTTGAATGGCAATCTCCAGAAATTGGCCGATAGAGAGAGTCTTGTTTTTGTGGTAGTCGGCTAAAGATATGCCCCCCATATCTTCCATTATCAACGCGTAGCGGTTTTCGTAGCGTTTTAAGTCGATTGTAGAGATCGTTCCTTCTATCTCGAGAGTTCTAGCAAGGGCATATTGATTGCGAAACTGCACTAATTCGTTAAAGCAAGGATACTCATTTCGCATTAATTTAATGATAACGGGTTGCTCACTATCAGTATGCCAACCGCGATAGACAAGGGTACGATCGCTTTGATGGATGAGTTCGCTAATTTGATAGCCCGGAATATCCGGCAAACGGTCTACTAACATAATTGGCTTGTATTAAGTAATTGAGAATTTTTATCATTTATTTTATCTTATATACCTTAACCTATGTTATGTATTTTCAACAAATGATTGCGTCTTAATCGATTTAAGGCAAGGGTTGCAAGCATTTTTGGAGCTTCGATCTGATGTTTTTGCCCTGACTAGACTACAGGTAAACTTTAGTTCAAGGGTTTGTTCAAGTCCCGCTATTTTAATGTGGTCATGGCACTATTGCCTACCTCCGTGTCCCCATCTCCCCGTATCTCCTCGTCTGGAGTGTCAATGATTCCCTCGATAGCGATAGTAAGCAGCACAAGCGCCTTCGGAGGAAACCATGGGCGCACCGAGGGGATGTTCTGGGGTGCAGCGCGTGCCAAAAGCCGGACAATCATGGGGTTTCTTTACGCCTTGCATGATTTCACCACTGATACATTCGGTTGTCAGTACAGGGGGATTCGGATCGAGCCAGTCGGTAAAGCGCTTTTCGGCATCCCAAGGACAATATTCTGCCCGCAGTCCTAAGCCACTATCGGGGATTTCCCCAATGCCGCGCCAGGTGCGCGAGACGATTTCAAAGACTCGATCGATCAGGGTTTGGGCGGGTTGATTGCCCTCGCGACGGACGGAACGGCTATATTGATTATCAAGGGCAACTGCTTCTGTTTTCCCTTCTAACTGTTGAATGCAGCGATACAATCCCTGAAAAATGTCTATGGGTTCAAACCCCGTGACGACAATGGGAATCTGGTATTTTTCCACTAAGGGTTCATACTCGGTATATCCCATCACTGTGCAAACATGACCGGCTGCGAGAAATCCCTGTACTTGAGATTGGGGGGAGGAGAGAATGGCTTCCATGGCTGGAGGAACGCGGACATGGGAGGCGAGGAGGGAAAAGTTGTGAATTTGTTGTTGTTTGGCTTGATAAACCGCCATGGCAGTGGCGGGGGCAGTGGTTTCAAAACCGACCCCAAAAAAGACTACTTGAGATTCTGGATTGGCTTGGGCAATTTTGAGACAATCGAGGGGAGAATAAACAATTCGTATATCTGCGCCTGCGGCTTTGACACTGAGCAGGTCTTTGTCGGTTCCGGGAACCCGTAACATATCCCCAAAGGAACAGAGAATGATTTGGGGATGGGAGGCGATCGCGATTGCCCGATCGATAAGCGTCACTGGAGTCACACAAACCGGACATCCCGGCCCATGAATCAAGGTAATCTCCTCTGGCAACAATTGATCGATGCCATACTTAATAATCGAGTGGGTTTGGCCGCCGCAAATCTCCATAATAGTCCAAGGTTGGGTCGTAATTTCGGCGATCGCCGCTGCCATCCGTTGCGCCAATTGAGCATCCCGATATTCATCAACAAATTTCATAACCATTACTCCCCACTCTTCCCCACTATTAAAAAGGAAAACCCCCTCTCTTTTTTAATTTTTAATTTTTACTTACGCTTTCATCTGCCCTTTGCGCACTGCTTCCAAAATCAACTCCTGCTCTGCACGAGCGATCGCCCGTTGCACTCGCTCTACAGCAGGCATCTCGACAGAAATTGATGTCATGCCCCAGCGCACTAAAGGGTTAATCAACTGGGGATAGTTCACCACAGCTTGACCACAAATGCTACTTTTAATTCCTCCAGTTCGTGCTTGGGTAATACACTGCTCCAAAGCGGTTAACACAACTGGATGGAGAGCATTCAAACTCTGTCGATGTTGCTCCCACTGCTGGCGCTCCAAACCCAATAACAAGGGAATCAAATCATTGGTTCCCACACTTAAACCATCAATCCCCAGCTTGATATACTCTGAAATTTGCAACAATACTCCAGGAACCTCGACCATAATCCATAATTCCATCTGGGATAATTGCCGTCGATCTAGCCGCCTACGGATGGCAACCACTTCCTCAACTGTCCGCACAAAGGGCAACATTAAATGAATATTCTGATAACCTTGGCGATGCAAGTTTTCTAGCACCGTTAACTCCCAATCCAATAGGGTGGATCTAGAATCATTTACGTCACAGGCTAAGGTTCCTCGTATAGGAGAAGGCTCAAAGGAGTCAAAGGAACGATAATAAATAGGACGAGGGTAAAAACTCCGGGCTAACTCTTGTAGATTGTTCAACCATTCGGACATGAAGCGATCGCCATCTCTCCACCATGGAACACCTGGAAAGAGTTTGGCTGCCCATAATTCCGATCGCAATAATCCCACCCCATCCACATCTAAGCCTGAAAGATCCCCAGAAGGGGGTTGAGAGAGATTAATCCAAAGCTTTGTTGCGTGTAGGGGCGAAACCGTTTTCGCCCCTACCGTCATTGGTTTGCTTTCATCCTGAAGTTCAATCCGGTTAGGTGAATCAGGGTTTGCCCCGGTAATAATTTCTCCCGTTTCACCATTAATTTTAATCTGATCTCCGGTTACGAAGTGGCAGGTGGCTTGTTCAACTCCCACGAGGGCAGGAATGCCTAATTCCCGAGCCACGATCGCTCCATGGCTAGTCATTCCACCTGTTTCTGTAATCAAACCTGCTGCCCCGCTTAAGATCCAGGTTTCTTGGGGGGCGATCGCCCGTTTAACAATAATTTGTCCTGGAGTTAAGGTCATCGGTTCGAGTTTCTCCGGTAAGACCACAACTGGAGCCATAGCGACCCCTGGTGCGGCCCCTACGCCCTGGTAAGAACCTGAAGAGTTTTTTTTGTCATTTAGCGGGATAACGTCTGTAATCCACCAATTTAAGTCAGGATTGCCGATCCACTTGAGGCGGAAGCGATCGTACCACTGTTGTTTTAGGGCGAGGGTGCGATCGCCTAAACATTGGATTTGTGCTTCCCCTAAGCAGGGTTGATCCACCAAGGAGGAATCAAGAGTATAGGCACAGAGGAGGCAGTCCTTGGTGTTTAATAGGGGAGTATGCAGGGATAAGGTGGACAATTCACCACAGAGTTGGTGAGCAATACGTTTGTTACCCAACTGTTGCTCTTTAAGTTGGTAAGGCTGAAGGTGAATTTGATAGAGATCGCCACTGACTTGAGGTTCACTCGCGAGATATCCCAGTCCCCACGTCGCTTCAATTATCACGTCCCGATCTTGAGTTGCGATCGCCCCACTCATGGGTTCATTCTGTAGGGGTTGAATGAGAATACCCATCCTAATCTGATTTAAGGCAATGCCTTGATATTGCCAGTAGAGCAAGTACTTATTGCGAAATACTTCGGCCCAAATTTGTTTAATCGTATGGGCTAAAGCATCAGAATTTTTGGGACTTGCCCAAGTTCTCCACAAGCGAGAAAAGCTGTTTTGTTGATGGGGGGTTAGCGGTTTGGGTAAGCTGAGGGAGGGACGACAGAGAACAAAATCCCCATCCCAAGTGGCGATCGCCTCCAGCACCTTACCATACTCTGGCCAATCCAGAGGAGTGCTGAGGATTTTCTCCCGAATCCCTTGAGTCATTTGGTGTAACTGAATCTCCCAGTCTTCATTCATCAGATCGGTGGGCGTTTTCTGGGCAGATCGGGAAACCTTTACGCTCACTTGTTGAGTCAACAGAGGATGAGATTGGTGCAAGGACTGTAAAAATTGTTGTCTGATCTCATTCGGGATTGCCACACCCGGTAATACGGGATAGCCCTGCCGAAGGAGTTGGCTTAAATCCCAGATGCGATCGCCCACGGATGAGCGGTGTTGATCTTGAATCTCAGTGAGCCAGTAAATCGGATTCATGGGTGCAGGCGATCGCCAAATATCTTCATCTAATTGTAATCACTCTAATGGGTCTTTCCGCTGTTCTAGTTTCCGTGGGGTTAAACCCACCGAGCGATCGCTCCTAAATTAGTTCCTGATGAACAGTTGAATTTACTCTCAACACCTCCCTATGCTTAACTTTCTTGATCCCCCTGTTTTTTAGAGACAAATCTACACCGAAAGCATCCATTTTATCTTGTTGTTGGCGATTTATTCTACAGACGAGTTTTGCTCAAAGAAAAGTTACCAAACATGACCTAATATTGCAATCATTAAATAATTGTGACATTATCGTTCTGCTCCCTCAATTTAAGATTAAAGCTTAGAGAAGGTAGTTTTTGATCGGAGTAGCCTCACCCATGAGCAACCTATTCCAGCACCCGATTCATATGACAAGTGAACAATTGTCCTCATCAAAACCCAATTTCGTTAACCTCCAATTAAACTCCTCAATAGTTCCCCCTTAATTTTTTTGATCCAGAAGGAACTATCCACAACTAGAATCCATCAAAACCTCTAAAACCAACTCTGAAATCTTCTAGTTGGATGACCGAAAAAAGGGGAAAACTACCGCCTTCTAACCCCAAAAAATCGATCTATCTCACCCCAAGGAGTGAGGATTTATGTTAATCAAAATCAGTCACATCACGTTCAGCTCTCCCATACACTGGGATCTGTTCTATCCGATTCGTCAACGGTTAAACTCCTTAGAGATCAAGCGTCCAGAAATCGCTAGATTGATTGTCAAGCTCATCCCCGCTCAATGTCCCTTTGCCCGAGATATCAAACTGTTTGGACGCACCATCATCCGCATTCCCCCCATGTGCAAGCTCAATCCCCTATACGATGAACTCATGAATCTACGCTTCCGTTGTCTGTGCTTTCTCGCCGACGAGTGTGGTGAAGATATCGAAGCTTATCTCTAAACTCTCCTGCCGATCCCCTTCTGAAGAAGAGTACAGACAAGTTTCTGTAACTCCTCTTCAGAGTTCAGGAGCTATGTTACTATCTGAGTGGTTCGATCGAGCTAACCAAAAACTGCGATCGCCGTCAGTGGTGGAGTAGACAGGAGTGAAATAGACCATGTCATCGGGAAACGAGGATGTGAGGGCAGAGGTCAAAGAACCCCATAATCCCCTTAAACCTATCCGCATTGGAGTCATTGGTGTCGGCCATATGGGTCAACATCATACTCGTGTTTTAAGTTTGCTCAAAGACGTACACCTGATTGGCATATCTGACGTTGACATCGAACGGGGATTAGATACAGCCGGAAAATACCGAGTACGGTTTTTCGAGAACTATCACGACCTTCTGCCCCATATCGATGCCGTCTGTATTGCTGTTCCCACCCGTCTTCACCATGAAGTAGGAACGGCTTGTTTAGAAGCAGGAGTTCATGTCCTGATTGAAAAACCCATCGCTGCCAGTATCGAGGAAGCCGAAAATCTAGTCAATCTAGCCGCAGAATGTAACTGTATTCTCCAAGTCGGACATATTGAACGCTTTAACCCCGCTTTCCAGGAACTGAGCAAAGTCCTGAAAACCGAAGAAATTCTCGCCTTAGAAGCTCATCGCATGAGTCCCTATTCTAACCGCGCCAATGATGTGTCGGTGGTTTTAGACTTGATGATCCATGATATTGATTTACTCTTAGAATTAGCCTCTGCCCCCGTGAAACAGCTTACCGCAAGTGGGAATAGAGCCTCAGATTCTGGATATTTAGATTATGTAACCGCAACTTTAGGCTTTGAGAATGGCATTATCGCAACTCTAACCGCCAGCAAGGTTACCCATTGCAAAATTCGCCGCATCGCCGCCCATTGCAAGAATTCACTCACAGAAGCCGATTTTCTCAATAATGAAATTTTGATCCATCGCCAAACCACAGCCAACTATCGCACAGAATACGGGCAGGTTCTCTATCGCCAAGATGGCTTAATTGAAAAGGTATATACCAGCAATATTGAACCCCTTCATGCTGAATTAGAACATTTTGTCACCTGTGTACGCGGTGGAGATCAACCCTCGGTAGGTGGCGAGCAAGCACTGAGAGCCTTACGGTTAGCCAGTTCGATTGAGCATATGGCGCTAGATGGTCAATCTTGGCATAGTTTAGAGTCTCAACCTTCCCATGCTCTTAATTCTTCCATTGTTACTGTTTAGCTCGCTGAGAAGCCGGGTTTGTTGAATCCTCAAAACCTTCTAAAACAAGTAGGGGCGAAATAGATCCAAGCCCCTACTTTTACCTACCGCGAAGCGCTGTATAGTTGTGCGTATGGCTGCGGCACTCTCACCAGGCGCAGGAAATGTAGCTCACCGGAGTAATTTCCAACAGCAAGCATCTGGAGATCGCGGGATATGGCGCAGCAAGCAATAGAACTATCTCCAGAAAAACTGGCGATCGCATCTCCCGTCTGCAAATCCCAGATTTTCAGGGAAGTCTCGTATGAATGTGAAACAGAAATGACCAGCTCTTCACTAGGACTGAGTGCGACAACATGCATCCAGTCGATATAACCAGAGAAGGTACGCTCTAATTCCCCAGTATGCAGATTCCACACTTTCAAAGTCTCGTCATCTGAAGCAGAAATGACCCGTTCGCCATTTGGGCTTACTGCTACGGTACTCACCCAAGCTCTATGACCGGAGAAAGTATGTTCTAATTCCCCAGCGTGCAGATTCCATACTTTCACGGTGTAGTCGAAGGAACCAGAAATGACCCGGTTTCCATCGGGAGTGACGGCGATCGCTCCAACTGGAGCTCTATGGCCATAGAAGGTTCTCTCCAAGTTCCCAGCGTGCAGATCCCATACTTTCACCGTTCTGTCCCCTGAACTAGAAATTGCTCGCTGCCCATCCGGAGTTATGGTTACAGCCATAACCGAGTCGCTATGACCGGTGAGAGTATGCTCTAACTCCCCTGTATATAGATTCCACACTTTCAAGGTCTTGTCATCTGAAGCAGAAATCGCTCGTTTCCCATCCGGAGTCATGGCTAAAGCATTAACTAGGTCGCTATGACCGCAGAAAGTATATTCTAACTTTCCTGTATATAGATTCCATACTTTCAGAATCTTGTCATCTGAAACAAAAATTGCTCTCGCCCCATCCGGACTTATGGCTACAGTATCAACCCGGTCGCAATGACCTGAGAAAGTCTTCTCTAACCCCCCAGTTTGCAGATGCCAGACTTTTAGGATTTCGGCGTGTCCTGATGCGGAAATTACCGACTTCCCATCCGGCGTTATGGCGATCGCATAAACCGCATCAACCCAGCGTCTAGACCTGGGGAAAGTCTGCTCAAACTCTCCAGTGTACAGATGCCACACTTTTAGGGTATGGTCTGTTGAGGCGGAAATGACCCACTTCCCATCTGGGGCGATCGCTATGTCTTGAACTGAGGCTCTAAGACTCCAAAGAGTGTGTTGTAACTCTAACTCTCCTGTCTTCAGATTCCACACTTCCAGAGTCTCTAAGTGTGAAGCGGCGATCGCTCGTTCCCCATCCTCAGTTACAGCTACAGCCTGAACCCATTCCCAATGGTCGCAGAAGGTATGCTCTAGCTCCCCAGTGTGCAAATTCCACACTTTCACAGTTCTGTTGTGCGAACCAGAAATCACTCGCTCCCCATCCGGGGTTACAGCTACGGAACTAACCCAGTTGTGATGGCCTGTGAAAGTCTGCTCTAGCTCCCCCGTCTTCAGATTCCACACTTTTAGGGTTTCGTCTGCTGAACCGGAGATTGCTCGCTGCTCATCCGGAGTTACAGCTACAGCAATAACCGAGTCTTGATGACCTGTGAGGGTCTGCTCTAACTCCCCCGTCTTCAGATTCCATACCTTTATGGTGCACCCTGCACCATAAATCACTCGCTCCCCATCCGGAGTTACAGCTACAGCTCTAACCCAGCCTTGATGATCTGTGAGAGTCTGCTCTAACTCGCCTGTCTTTAGATTCCATACTTTCAGAGTCTTGTCGTCTGAACCAGAAATCGCCCGCTCCCCATCCGGAGTTACAGCTACAGCACTAACCGAACCTTGATGACCTGTGAGAGTCTGCTCTAACTCCCTAGTCTTTAGATTCCACACTTTCAGAGTCTTGTCGTCTGAACCGGAAATTGCTCGCGCCCCATCCGGAGTTAGTGCTACAGCATTAACCGAGTCGCTATGACCTTCCAAGATGCAGACGAGTGCTCCCTCTGGAGGTTTTAAGCTAGGAGTCAAGAGACGCAGACCGGGGGTTTGACTCTGGTTGGCCCGGGCCAGCAACTGTTGTATCTCTG
>NZ_CEZBFX010000062.1:0-27789 GCF_982964205.1 Roseofilum sp.
TTGTAATTACTGTACTTTTTAGTGTCTCACTGTTAACCGAATTGACTATAACTTCTATCAAACCCTCTCCTTGCATCCTTTTCAAGTTTTTTTTCCTGTACTGAGGTGGAAGCCTTAAATTTAGACGATCGGCCAGATTTGGTAGTCATTCAAGTGTATATCACTTCGGCTTATCGAGCTTATGAATTAGCCGATCGCTATCGTCAAAAAGGGTCGTATATTGTTTTAGGGGGATTGCACGTCACGGCCTTACCTGAAGAAGCACAAGAGTATGCCGATACAATATTTTTGGGGCCAGGAGAGGATACTTGGCCGTGTTTTTTAGCCGATTTTCGGGCCGGTCATCCCCAAAAGAGATATGTTTCTCAAGAACGAGATTTACTGAGCGCTCCTCCCCTTCGTCGAAATTTAATTAAGCGCCATTTATATCTAGTTCCCAATTCTATTGTAGTTTCTAGAGGTTGTCCTCATCATTGTGATTTCTGTTATAAAGATGCGTTTTTCCAAGGAGGGAAATCGTTCTATACTCAATCGGTCGATCGGGCGTTAGCAGAGATTGAACGGTTACCTGGACGTTATTTATTTTTCCTAGACGATCATTTGTTTGGTAATGCCAAATTTGCCAGAGATTTATTTACCGGTATGCTGGGCATGAATCGCATTTGGCAAGCAGCAGGAACGATTCAGGCTGTTTTACAACCCCATCTGTTGGAATTGGCGGTTGAAAGTGGTTTGAGAAGTTTATTTATCGGGTTTGAAACCTTAAATTCTAATAATTTACGCCAACAGCATAAATATCATAACTTAAATCGGGATTATACGGCTGCCATTCGGCGCTTACAGGATTTGGGAGTGACGATTAATGGCAGTTTTGTCTTTGGGATGGATGAGGATGATGAGAGTGTTTTTGAGACGACGGTAGAGTGGGCCATTTCCCAGGGGATTGAAACGGCAACTTTTCATATTCTTACTCCTTATCCTGGTACACCGCTCTATGAACGAATGCTGAAAGAAGGACGAATTTTGACCCAAAATTGGGATAGGTATGATACTCGTCATGTGGTCTTCCAACCGGCAAAAATGAGTCCAGAAACTTTGGAAGCCGGTTATTGGCAAGCCTACAAGGACTTTTATCGGTGGAGTGCAATTTGGCAAGGAGCAGCGACGAAAACCAGCCTAAATCATCG
This sequence comes from Roseofilum sp., assembly GCF_982964205.1. Taxonomy (NCBI): domain Bacteria; kingdom Bacillati; phylum Cyanobacteriota; class Cyanophyceae; order Desertifilales; family Desertifilaceae; genus Roseofilum; species Roseofilum sp. The sequence continues at coordinate 1,188 of NZ_CEZBFX010000062.1, forward strand.
CCTACGCCATTTAGTGTATGCAGGCAGTTGGAAAAAACTAGAACCGTTCTGGGATTGGGTGATTCGAGGTCACCAATTGGCGAAAATGATGCCGATTTTAGAATCGGTTTTACAAGGTTTCGATCGCTTTTCTGTGCCCTGGAAGAGTCTCCATACTCAAGAATTCGAGAAATCGGCACAGTTCAGAACTTGATACAGTCTACTGTCAACTCCCCACTCCCGATAGTGCAGTTTCACAGTCGGCTGCAATTTGAGCTTTGAGAGCATCAAGGGAGGCAAATTTTTGTTCTGGACGGAGGAAGGATTCAAGTTCAACATGCAGGGTTTGATCGTATAAGTCTCCGGACCAATTCAAGAGGTGAACTTCGAGGGTTTGTTGCACCCCATCCACGGTGGGTCTGTTGCCGAGATTCATCACTCCCATCACCGGTTGAGTCTCTGTCCAGAGAGGGTTATAAACGCGGACGCTGTAGACTCCGAAACGAGGTAGGAATTTTTGGGGAGAAACTTTGAGGTTGGCGGTGGGAAATCCGAGGGTACGGCCGAGTTGTTGTCCTTCGATCACTGTACCTTGAAGTTGGTAGGGCCTCCCAAGAAGGCGTTTGACTTGCAAGAGGTCACCATCAGTTAAGGCTAACCGGATTTGGGAACTGCTGATGCGTCCTTCTTGGCAGTTTTGCAGAGGTGTAATAATCACTTTAATACCCCATTGAGCGGCGATCGCCGTTAAGTCCTCCACACTTCCGCGACGCTGATAGCCAAATCGAAAGTCTTCCCCAACACTAATTATCTTGGCTTGCAGAGATTCGACCAGAATTTGGCTGACAAATTCTTGAGGACTAAGATGAGCAAGCTGTTGGTTAAAGGGAACAATCACCAATTGATCCACCCCCATCTGATGCAGATAGGCTGCTTTTTCCTCTGGGGGGGTGAGCAGTAACTTTTTTTCTCCTGTTAAGACTTCTTGGGGATGGGGGAAAAAGGTGACCACGCTGGAATAGAGGTCACGGCCAAAGTGTCCAGAACCGGCAATGGGTTGAATCACTTGTTGATGTCCCCGGTGAACTCCGTCAAAGTTGCCCAGGGCGATCGCCGTTGGTTTTAGAGCCGTTGTCGGGGAAGCAATAGACCACACGCTTTACATTTCGCAATATGAAACATCCCTCTCATCGTAACAGGGAAATCTGATGAAAACTAATCAGAGTTCTCAGTTTCTGGGGGATCGGAGGCAGGCGCAATCAAAGTTAAGGATAATCCTTCCCTAGCCATCAAGCTATCGGGGAAGGCTTGGGCCACATCTTCACCAACCTTATCCAGAAATTCATCATTATGAAGGGGGTCGTGATGAAAGATAACTAATTTCTTCACATTGGCAGCTTTAGCTACCTTGACCGCTTCTTGCCAAGTGGAATGGCCCCAACCCACTTTACTGGTTTTGGGATGATTATATTCAGCATCGGTATAGGTGGCATCATAAATCATTACATCGGCATCTTGGGCTAAGAACAAAACATTCTCATCCATGCGATCCGGGTAATGCTCTGTATCACTCACATAGGCCGCTGTATGCCCTTCCCAACTAACGCGATACCCCACTGCTTCCCCTGGATGATTCAGGGGGGCATTTTCAATAATCACATCATCGAACTTAATCGGTTTGTTTACCTGTATGTCGTTAAATACCAAGGTCGATCCCATCACTTTCAGGGGGACGGGAAAATTGGGGTGTAGCATTTGGTTATTTAAGCGGTTCTCGATGGTTTCTCCATTGGGAGCAATGCAACCATATATATTAAATTTATTACCAGGAATAAATGCTGGGGTAAAAAAGGGAAAGCCTTGAATATGATCCCAATGGGAGTGAGTAAAAAATAAATGAGCATCAATGGGCATGTGCCTTAAGAGATATTGGCCTAATACCCGTAATCCTGTGCCCCCATCAAAGATCAGACGATGACCGCCAACGCGCATTTCAATACAAGATGTATTGCCGCCATAGCGAACCGTTTCAGGGCCGGGGCAGGGAATTGAACCGCGAACGCCCCAAAAATGAACAGTGAATTGTTGTTGTGTCAGAGACATAAGAGTTTACCGGATTCCACAACCTTTGAGCTAATGTACCACCTGCATGTTTTTCACTAGGGTAACCCGAGATGTGATGTTTCGGCTCTGGCCAAATCTGAATCGATCAGAAAGGGTTCAATCAAGATCGTTGGCTGTACCGAAGACAGGGTAGGGTAGATGCAACCTTTGATGGTTCAGATTTTCTAAGCCGGAAGAGCAAGTCAAGTTATAGTGTAAGGGAGTAATTGTAATATAGTTTTTGCGAATCGCTTGCACATCTGTGAGCAGGGGAGAGGCTGAAGAGCTTTGAGAAGGCGGATCTAGCACATCTTCAGTTAGTTCTCCAGCCAGCCAATAGTAGGTTTTTCCTCTGGGATCGATGCGTTTTTCAAACATTTCTTCATAGCGACGAGTCCCTTGACAGGTAATGGCGACTCCGGTAATCGCCTCAGCTTTGATCGGAGGAATGTTGACATTGAGCAACAGAGGAGGAAAGGGTTCGTTCTGTTTTAGAGCAGTGACTAAGGATTCGGCAAAGTTGGCGGCTACGCTGAAGTCTTTCATGGTATAACTGGTCAAACTGAAGGCGATCGCCGGGATTTTTTCGATTAACCCTTCCATGGCAGCGGAAACGGTTCCTGAATAGAGAATATCAGTCCCCAAGTTCGCTCCATGATTAATTCCAGATAGGACATAATCGGGTTTTTCCGGCAGTAAGGCTGCCAGAGCCAATTTAACACAATCCGAGGGTGTGCCGGAACAGGCCCAGGCTTTTACCCTCGGATCGAAGACAGAATCAATTTCTTCTGCACGGATGGGTTTATGTAAGGTGAGACCATGGCCGGTAGCAGAGCGTTCCCGGTCTGGACAAACCACATTCACCTTGTGGCCCGCTTTGGCTAACGTATTAGCTAAGGTGCGAATCCCTTGGGCAAAGATGCCATCATCATTACTGACTAGGAGGTTCATTCAAACAGTTCGTCAAAAAAGAGTTTCATCGCGACAAACGAACGGCGGGCACTATCTGGATTATAGGCCGATCCTTTAGAGGGATCATTGCCCGCTTTAGGGTTAGTAAAGCTGTGAACTGTACCGCCGTAGGCAATTAGTTGCCAGTCTACTCCAGCTTGACGCATTTCTTCTTGGAATGCAGCCACTTCTTCGGGGGGAACGGCAGGATCGTCTGCGCCATGTAAGACGAGAACTTTGGCTTGAATTTGTTGGGCATCTTCTGGGTTCGGGGTGTCGAGTCCACCATGGAAGCTGACAACTCCGGATACTTCTGCCCCACTGCGAGCGAGTTCGAGAACGGTTGTACCGCCGAAACAGTAGCCAATGGCGGCCGTTTGTTTGGAGTTGGTGAGACGATGTTGTTTGAGATAAGCTAAACCAGCTTGGGCGCGATCGCGCAATAATTCACGATTGGAACGATAATAGGTGGCCTGTTCCCTGGCTTCATCTGTAGTTTCTGGGCGAATCCCTAACCCGTAGATATCAGCAGCAAAAGCAACATATCCCATTTCTGCCAGTTTTTCGGCTTGCTGTTTTTCAAACTCTCCTAAGCCTTTCCAAGCATGGATAATTAACACTCCCGGTCGTTGATTATTATTAGACCGGTCATAGGCGAGATACCCTTCTAGAACAGCATCGCCTTGTTGATATTCCACGACTTCTGTTTGAATATCTGTTGCAATTGGACTTTGCGCTTGTCCTAAAGTAATGCCTCCTAAAAGCAGGGCACTGGTACACACTAAGGCCAGCAAGAGGGCGTAGAGTTGTTTTCGTAGTTTGTTCATAGGGGAACTTGTTTTAAAGGGAGGCTGCTTTATTTTAGGCAAGAAATGCCAAAAGACAAGCGATCTCTCATCATCCCTCATTGAAAAAGGCTATAGAGTCCTAGTTATCCTTAGAGGACTCATAGGGTGAATGGGCCTTGATAAACTCCCTAATTGCTTCTCGAACTGAAAACCCTTGTTTATTTTTATAATAGACTTCACCACAGTCAAGATAACATTCGGCTGCCTCAATGAGTTTTGGGCAATTTTCCGGATTGTCGATATCTTCGCTGATTTCTGTATATTTATTCTTCTGTTTGAGAATGTATTGATTATAGGGCTTATCCAGCAATGGCCGTAAGCGACCCGGTCGTTTGTCTCCTTCGAAGCGATTATTAAGATCGAAATCTAAACGGAGAATGTCTCCCCCTACACTATCAAGGATTTGTTCGCAGATGACTTCTGAGTTTTGCGCTCCAGGATTCAGGAACATATCGGGTAAATGCTTAGCCCAACCCAGCAATCCCCATTTTTTGATTTCTTCATAGCTGTAGGGACAAGTCGTATCCCCTGTACCAATGGAGAGGACAGCAATATCTTTTAATTGTAATCCATTCTGTTTTTCGATTAATAGAGCATGGGCGATCGCGATTAACGTCGGATTATTGGCGGAGACCCCACCATCGATATGAGGCAAGCTTTCTTCATCGTTATAAGGCAGTTCGTAGGGAGGGAAAAAGGTCGGAGCTGATGCCGAAGCGGTGCAAATCTTCCAGAGATCGATATTGTCGTACCAGGCTCCAGAATCGGCAGGATTATTGGCAAACCAGGTGGTATTGCGGGAATACACATCATACGCTGGAATCAGAATATAAGGCTTCACGATCTGGCTAATCTTCGGAGAACCTAACTCTGGGTGAATTAATTTTTTCTGTAATATTTTCGTCAAGCCTTGCTCGCCCTGTTCATGGGGATATAATCTATTGCTGCCCATGGCTTGACTGAACATTCGCCATTTACGCTGTTTGCGAACCGAGTCGAGGAAAATATTCTTTCCGTCTTCGAGGTAGACATCAATCATCTCTTGTGCGTTCATCTGACAAGCAATTGCGGCAGTGAGAATCGAGCCAGTCGATGTACCTGTAACTAAGTCAAAATATTCGTGTAACTCTTGTCCTTTAGTCTCTTTTATTGCAGTTTCTACTTCTTCCAGCAGTCGTGCAGACAAGACCCCTCGAATACCACCGCCATCTAAACTCAGAATTTTGAAGGTCATGATTATTTTTATCGCGATTATAAGCTCGTTAGAGATTGCAGTGAATCGGAGTTAAATGTGAGCTAATATTACCGTTTTTTAGCCATTAATAAATAAGCTAATTCTGTAGGAGTATTGCAGAATTTCTATCCAGAAAGTTTGGATCTTGCGATCGTTTTTCTGATGGCTTATTAGCTGAAGCTCAGTCTAATCAGAAACCTGCTTTAACCTCCCTACAGATTAGCTTAAAAAGAAAACAAGCTATTAAATTCAATTTAACTCTTGGATTCAATATTTAGTGCAATATCATTCACTAGAATTACTATAAGACAGCGAAGGTGTAGTGAGAAAAGAAATTGATCTTTGACTGGCAATCGAGCTATCATTCATAGGCGGACAATTAGAGCAACCAGAACCATAAGAAAACGATCCATTGGGATAGATATGTTCGCAGCATTCTGCTTGAGTTTGGGCATGTCTCATTGGTAATTTTGGATGGGGATAACAATTACGAGCAGCAAAACATGTTCCTAAAGGGTTGATTCCCAGACTGGTCTGGCATTTAGATATTGCCCTAAAAATGTCTCGATTTACAGGTGTGGATTGAATTGGAAGTTTCATGTTTTTCTCCTTTTTTTTAGACAATAAAAATCAACTTCATCATTTAATGATGAGAGATTTTTAACAAATTTTAGCTCATTGAGTTAAGGCTCTTGCTTAAACCAGACCGCAAGCTGATAAGCAACTGGTTTTGGAAATTCCAGAAAATAGATAGCAACCACAATCAATGGGTTCTGAAAATTGGGCAGGTTCGTTGCAATTGAGTTTAGAACCGCGCGCGAACTTATATTGTTGTCGCAACTTGCCTTGGCTGTCTTTATGAGAGACTAATACTAAGTCAAGATGGAAGATTTTAGCTCGGTTAACCGGTAGAGACTGATGGGGAGTTTTCATGTGATTTTCCTGCAATAAATTTCTAACCTGAGTTCGCATTCAGTAGCGTTTGAGCAATACAAAACTAGACATCTGTCGCCAAATTTCCCAATCTTCTGGCGTTTGTAATTGGGCAAGTAAGGATGGGGGGAGGATTTCTCGCTGCAAGCGCTGCCCTTCTTCCAGAAGCGATCGCGATTCCACAGCTCTCCAACCATATGGCTCGAAGAACTCCGTGCCTGCTGCTGGTGCAAATTGCAAGGTGGCTTGGCTCGAATCCGCAGCACTATTTATGCTGTTTTGGAAATAGCGCAACGCATGGGGCGAGGCTAAATCTGTTAGCCACCAGTGAAAGGGAGACTGGGCATAAAGGTCGGTTGCCAGTGCCGCTACTTGCTCCGGAGTCAGATAAATCAGCAATCCTTCGGTTATTACCAGTGCCTGTTTTGCGACCATACCAACCGCTCGGAAAAATGTCTGCCGACTTACTGCATCAGTCACATCCAAAGCAATGGATTCGAGCAGACATCTCGGTTGTATTGCAGCCAATTGTTTGACTTTGTAATTGAGAATAGCTGGCTCATCACAGTCACTCCAACACAGAGTAGCGGACAAAGGCAGCCGATAAGGTCTGGTATCGAGTCCTGCACCCAGGTTCAGTACGGTATCGACCTTTCCGGCTGCGATTATTTGTAGAATCAACTCATCCATGACAGCAGTACGGACAGCACAGCCCGATGCTCCTGTTGTTCCTCCGGGCATTGCCTGGACTAGGGTTTGACCTCGCTCCCCAGCTAAAATTTGGGCGTAGGGATCTTGGAAGAGGGCATCTGGGCGATCGCTTTCCAGAGCACGATAGGCAGCAGTCAACAAGGCCGTATCGGACAGAGATGCAACAGGTAAAGAAGTCAGAGTCATCGTGTTGTGAAAGTAATGGCAGTTCTGGGGCAGTTTGAGGAATGCTCGATGGTTGCTAGCAAAACAACCACCGAGCAAGCTATCGTTATCCTCCTCTGCATCTCATTGCGATCGAGATGAGGTTGCTATGTCCATTAACCCCATCTCAATGGCCGGAATTTAGATCAGAGAGCCTAAGATAGGAGCAGCAACTGAGCCTACAGTTTTGACAACGCCAAGAACGTCATCAAGAGTACCGCTAGCTTCAACAGTACCTTGTCCGGAAATGGCAGATGCATTCAGATTCAGGGTGCGTTCTACGGGAGCAACTTGTTTGGGCGTATTCATGATTTTTCCTCGTTATTATTGTGAGAGAGTTTACTTTGTTCTCCTTGTTCGGTGGTTACTAACAACTACCGAACAACGCGTTATCTTACAGCCGTCGAGTTAGGAGTTAAGCAGTTGGTTTGCCATACCTACGACCTGAGGACCATATTTTTTGATACCATCCCAGAGTTCATTGAAAAAACTGGCTTCAACACCGTCTTGGCCGGCAATAGCAGATACATTCAGACTGCGCTCTACGGGAGCAACTTGTTTGGGCGTTTTCATGATTTTTTCTCCTGATTTCGTTGATGGTTTACTTGGGTTGGTGCCGATCTCATCTTGCTAGGAACGCGGGACGTGACCGGCAAGCATGGGAACTTGCATGAATGGTTCTCCTTTAAATTGATAGTGATGTTGGTATGGTTGCTCTCAAAGAGAGTTCTAAAAGGCTGCCATGCAGATATTCCTGGCTAAACCTTTGAGTTTGTAACAGCTCTCATAGTTAGAACTATCGATTCCAGAACACTGCAACCAAGCAGCAGTGATATTCAGATTGCGAATGACGGGTTGAGTTTGTTTAGGTAGGTTCTGCATCTTGATTCTTCGGAGTGCAATACTATATTGATAGAAACGTTGAGTCAGCACAGGGCTTAGTTAGAAATAGACCAGCTCCGCATCTCGCCAATGGTGACCGGCATGGTATCGCTGACATCTACGGTGAATCGAAATACCTTTTTTGCTCGGCGATCATTTTCGGGATCGAAAAACTTCAGTTTCACGTCCCAACAATCGGAATCCATCCGACAGAAGGGACTTTTTTCGGTCTCAATGCGATCGAGTTGCATCCCTTTGCCAGTCGCTTCAGTTAAGGCTTGTGCTGCTTGGAATGCATTGGTGGCCGCAAAATTGAGGGCCCGTTCCTGGGAGGTTTGACCCAAATTCCGAAATTCGTAGTACATCCGCTGCAAAAATTCTTTCAGAGAGGTTCGCGTAGCCTCTTCCTGTTCATCAGCCTCAGACTCGGAAGCATCAGCTTTAGCAGCTTCAACGGCGAGGTTAACTAACTGATTGACATTCCACTCATACATTCCGCGAATTTCTGGAGCAATGACGGGAACGACTTGCCCGGAGAAGAGGCGGACGCTCTTACCCGTTAATACTCCTGGAACCGAAATTCTGGAGACGTATTCGGGAGCATCTTCCGCCTCAATCTGCCCCTTGAGTGCAGAAATCAGTTGCTCATAAACCTGAGCGGTATACGCACCCGTAGGTTCGATCGCATAAATTGGGGTGAGTTCTAGGTTTAATGTCCAAATAAGCGATTTAGATTCATAAGGGTTTTGTTCCAAATAATCGGCCATCTGACTGACTACAAAGGGGTTGGCGGGAAAAGGTGGATCGCCCTCAACCATAGGCATCAACTGCTTGAAGCTATCTCGACGAGCCTCAGTACCAAAGTCGTAACTCACTGTACCCGTGACATAAACGATGGGTTTTGCGCTGCTACCGTTACAACCACAGTCCTCAGAAGGAACTACGTTGCTGGGGGTGACGGACGGAGTTGCCAGTTGACTTGGAGTTACAGTCATTGGATTTTCTACATTTTCTAAAGGATGGATAGGTTCGGAAACAGCTTCAGAGGGCGTGACTTCTGCCACAGCTATATCGGTGCTGGTTTCAGCCGATATTTGCTCGTTCGCTTCGCTGGGGTTCCCTATGGGTTCTGGTAAGTTTTCTATAGACAATTTGTTGGTTCCTCCTTGGGTAATCAGGGCATAAGCTTTAAGAAGATCGAGCCTTCCAGCTAGGAAGCGATCGCAATTTGAAATCGCTTCCGACTGGCAAGGCACGGCGCTTTGGAGAATGGCATCGCGGACGGATTGGGGGTCGGGCTGCTGGCCTTGCTCGAGCTGCACGCTCAAGAGCAGAGCTACTATTCCAGAGATGATGGGAGTTGCAAAGCTGGTGCCGCTTTTGGTTGTCGTTCCTCCCTCAGGCTCGGCACCCAAGATATCTTCGCCAGGGGCAAGGATGCCTTGGGTTTGGTAGGCTTCTCCCCAATTGCTGAAATCGAAGGGCAAGCCTTCGGCATTCATTGCACCGACGGCGAGAACTCCGGGCAATGCAGCGGGAACGTGGAGACAGGAGCATCCATCATTTCCGGCGGCTGCCACAATGAGCACCCCACTGTCGTGGCAAGATTGCACGGCTTTAGCCAGCATGGGGTCGGCAGCATTGGCTTCAGCCAGTTGACCGCCACTAATGTTGATAACCCGAGCGCCTTGGGCAACGGCTTGATTGATTTGCCGGGCTAGATCGAGTTGGGAAAGCAAGCCAGGATTGCGATCGGAAAACACGGGCAAAATTAAGCCGCGACAACCAGGAGCAATGCCAGAAACCGGACTACCATGCTGACCGAAAATGACGCTGGTAATGTGGGTTCCGTGACCCGACATTACGCCGGTACTAGCGGTTTCTGCATTGGAGTTGGTTTCCAGATTTGCCCCCTCAAAACAGGGATGAGATAGGTCTACAGGACCGTCAAGAATGGCGACACAGATTTCAGGGTTGCCTTTGGTTTCAGACCACAACTGTTTAAGTCCGGGTAATGCTGAAATATTGGTAACATGTGTCTGTAGATCGGTCATTCTTAAGCCTCGTCCTTGTGCAATCCTGCTCAATAGTTGGGTCGATCGTGAATCAGAGAGGATCTAATTCATTCTCTTGGGTTGTCTTCTGCCTATTTAACGTTCGCTTCGAGCCAATGTTGATTTTTTCGAGTTGTGGTTTTTCCTCAATTTTTTGAGATCGGGAAACAGACAAAAAAAGGGCGATCGCCCCGAAAACCTCTCGATGTTAAATTTTAGATACCGAATACATTTTTCAAGCGCTCCCAGTCTTTTTTGTGGACTGTAAGTGCATCTAAATACATATTAGAAACCTTCTCTTTATGCTCCTCTGAAGAATTGAATAATTTTGGACTGAGAATATCTTCTAACCGACGCAATGGTAGATTCATTGTCTCATTTATCTTGGCATTGGCTAATATTTTGAAGCCTGTGTCAATGTAACTAAATATATTATCGCGCCATACATTTACAAAATTAATTTGAGAATCGATTACTTTTTCTTGATCGAGAGATCGATAATAATCTCTGAATTGCTCCCTGGTTCCTTGGCTCACAATACGGTGGCTCATCTCTGCCGTTTCTAAATACCCGAATGCGGGTGGCACCCATGATTCCGAGCGACCCAAGTGCATAGATGTTGGTGGAAATCCGGCAGCAATCATGTATGTTGTACAAGCAAAACATGACGCAACCTTCGTTGTTTTGGTGCCCGCGATTACTTCGACAGGCCAATATCTCTGCCGCCTTTCTTCGTTGTTACGATATGTCGCATGTCCAATGGCGATCGTCATTCCATGAAGATATCCGATCCTATATTCGCTAGAGTTCCATTTCTCTGGAGATGGTGCTTTCCCAAATTTATCGGTGGGGTTTTTAACTGAATTATTGGTGGAGTTTCTCGCTAAATCTGTCTGGTTTTTCCCAAGACTAGCACGCATAGTTCCCCATCCCTGATATTCTGCGGTCGGTTTCCATGGATTATGATTAACATATACCCGATGAGTAGGCTCAACTATTTGAGAAGACATATGAGACCTATCCTCCGACATTAACATACCAATATACGCACCGCGTTGGTCAATACCTTCACCGAAATACTCTTCAGAGGATGTGGCAACTAGTTCGCACAAAGACACGCCAATTCCAGGCAGACTATACGATCTGGTTCCAGGATCTCGCGGCACCATATAGTTTCGAGCCTCATTTCTCTCTCTTTCAGATAGCTCTGATGGTAAGCCCACAATAATACCATGTGCTGTAGAGTCAGGTGATTGACCGACACTAACATATCCCTGTGTACCAAGGATTGTATTCAACCTTGCTATTACTTGGAGATATTCTTGCTTCTCGGAATTCCATTCTTCTTTTTCATTCTTTGGAGGGGCTTCCCAATCTATTTGAACTTTTTTATGACTCTGAAACTGTCTTGCTACAAAACCGACAAATGTGGATGTTACGATCAAGTCAGCTTCGTTTTTAATAGTGTTAATATCAGATTCTATTGCGTTATATCTTGGAACACCATGAGCGATTATACTCTGCATCTTTTGTTGCCTCCAAATACTTATTAATGAATTACCACGCTTCATACCATTAAAACGCTTCCCAAATTCAATTTTTGAGATTTTCGAGTTACGCTTGTGGATTTCAACATTTGATTACTGGTACTGTTCCTCCTGTCGCTGGAGTACTCGAACATCATCGGGAGCCAGTTGGATAAGTTGGTCGAGCTGCGAGCGTGCTTCCTCGACATTACCCAAAGCGAATAGGGCATCATAACGCTCGATCGCCGCCACAATATCGTCGGGATAATTTGATAAAATGCGATCGTAAGCTTGCAGAGCCACCTCAGCAAGGTTTCTCGCCATCTGCACCCGCCCTAGTGCCAGCCAGTGAGATGGGTTTTCCGGCTCCAAAGCAGCGGCTGATTCAAAGAACCTCACTGCCTCCTCCAGATCCTGATTACACACCGCAATCAATCCGCGAATATGCCCTTGCGTCGGTTTATCGCGAACATGGGATAATCCCTGCTCGTAAACCCTTGCCGCCTCTACAGGTTGTGCCATCAACTGCAAGATTTTCCCCAACCTCAAATACACCTCAACCACTTGAGATTGTCGCTCAATAACCCGTCGATATTGCTCAATTGCCTGCTGCCAACTTCCCGTTTCATAGAGCAAATTAGCTAATTTCAAGCGCTTTTTCCATCCTGATGGATATTTCTCAATATACTGACTTAACGTCTTCAGCTTCTGGTTAATTCGGGTGGGCTTTTTCTCCAAAACCAAATAAACTGGAATCTCCATTCCCGAAGGCTGAGAAATTACAGCAACAGATGAGAAAATTTGACTATGCATGTGGCGGTAATATGATAACTAATAGCTGAATTAATAGACCTGGTATTGTTTGCACTCGGAGGATCAGATAAACCTCCTTTGTCTACCGAAATCTGATAATTTTCCCCATCTAGAGAAGAATGCAAAACAGAAAACTTTTGCCCAGACAAATAGTGCCCTAAATGTTTCTTCAGACACTCCTTAGCTTCCTGAATCCGTTTGTATGCATTATCCTGAGAAATCCCCAACTGTTGAGCAATATCAGCACAGGAAACCTGGTGGTAGTAACGCAAAATAAAAAGCTGGCGCAGTCGCTCAGGAAGCATATTGATTGCCCGAACAATTGACCGGGATAACTCTTCAGAGAGCAAGGTAGATTCCGGAGAAGTATAACTAATGAGAAGAGAGTCCAGAGAAATTGCTGCGATCTCATCAATATTTTCCACACCTATTGCTCTGCGGCGATCTTGTCGATACTTGTCCATACAAAGATTATAAGTTAAGCGAGTTAACCAAGCCCGGAGATTCGTAATTTTGTGGGCATAATTGGGCAATGCCTTGCTCGCTTTGAGCATCGCTAAACTGAGCGCATCTTCTGCTTCATGACGATCGTTGTTTAGCCAACGCAGACAGCGAAAATAAAGATACTCTTGATAACTTTGCCAGAGCGGCCAAAAGGCATTCATATCGCCTTCAGAAAGACACTGTAATAGATGTTCTTCTTCTGCAACATCCAGGTCTTTATTTCTAGTTCTAAAACCAGAAGAGGTATTAGAAGTCAGTTTATTTCCCTGCATTACTATAAACCGAGTTGGACTGCATAAATTTTTTAACTTGACGATCGAGTTTTGAACCCTTTCCGTCCTCGCTTTGCTGCTGTAATACGCGATCTTTGGCGATGAGATAACCCCAATTTTTGTAAACAGCGGCACATAGCGGTAGGACTGACCCCATTTCCTGTAGTCTGTGTAAATAATTCGCATAGCTCGATCAAGGTAGCATCTGGGTGTTTTGTAACCAGATCTTTCACGTGTTCTTGAGCCTCAGCATTGCTCAGATAACTAAATTGGGGTTTTCCTCTGGGTTTGGGATCTACATTTCCTTCTGTTTTTTGTTGCTTGACCAATTTTTGAACGAGGCTTCTACTAACGGAAAATCTGGCAGCGACCTCTCTAATTGAGCTTTTTTCTACCAAGTGAGCTTTGACAATTTTTTCTCGTAGATCCACTGAATAAGCTTTCATTGGTGATAAATTTCAATCTGGTGTTGTTGTTGTATTATACTTTGTATTGTACATCACAACCATAAATGTGACAGTCTAGAATGAAACAAGACTGGAGATTAACTCCAGTCTTCTGCACTCAATTTTTACGGTTGAAAGAATCTCCCCCAACCAGTTCCTGGACCCTCAACCGTCCAGCGATGCTCTATTTCATACTTACTGTAGATAGCACCATAGCCATTGTTAACTGGGCCGGTATAATTATCATTTAGAGAACCATAGGGATCATTAACAATAAAATCGCCATTTTCAGTGCATCCCCGTACCACAATCATATGTCCTCCACCCGCAGGACTTTCAGTTGTCCCTCTATGCAAAATACCCAGTACCATCGGACGGCCATCTTCGAGTTCTCGATACACATCATCAAAATCTAAATTGGTATTCCAAGTGCTAGAGAGACCGAAACTGGATAAAGCTTGCTCTTGAACAGTGTGATCTGTGGTATCTCCATATTCAAAAACGACTTTGATATAGATATCATCTCCATTTTTTCCAGGTAAAGTTCCTGGCCGGAAATATTCTAAGCACATGGCACAGGAGGAAGAATTACAAGTCCGTTGAGCATCTCGATAGTTATCCGTTTGAGGGAACCAAGGAACATCAAGTGAGATTTTTTTAGAGCTGACTGAAGAATGGGTAGAAATAGCTTGTAAAACAGAGAAAATCTCCTTAGCTTTTTGATAGTATTTTTTTCGGTCTTCTAAACCATTGTAGCCTCCATTAACAACTCGTGTAATTTCTTCAACTGTTGCACCGCGATCGCACAATTCATTCATATGGTTATTGTGCCACCAAAAACCAGCACTGGTAAATGGATAAGTCTGAGCCACATAATCACAACCCTCCATAACTTTGGGATCGCCGATGGCATCAGAAAAAGCTTGATAGTTGCTCCTTCCCGTTAATTGGATAACACCAGCTCCTTTATATTTTGTCCCATCTCCTGGCTGAACATTGCCTAAATCATTCCTTCCTTCTAAATATGAGCCATCATCAAGTTCTTTTAACCATCGAAGACCACCAGACTCGTGGGCAATTTGGCTAAGAAAGTGATTAATTCGTTCTGGTGTATTAATTTGATAAAGCTTCAAGCAATGATTGAGATCTTGAAGTTCTTGAGAGTAGATAGGATTGCCAAAAAAACTTTCAGCTTGTTCTTTTTTGATTGGGAATTGATCGCTATTTGAAGTATAACAAGAACGGGATACGGCAGCATTTTCGATAGAATTATCAACTAATCCTTCCCAATGAGTTGCAAAAACATAAAATGTTCCAGAATGGGCTGCCAAGGTGACTTTAATATGTCCATTTTCCGATGGTTCAAAGCTTTCATATCCATAGGACTTACCTGCCGGAACATCGATCATTTGTTCTGGATTTAAGTGAGAAGATTCTACCGGTAATTTCTTGAGTTTTGTGTTTACTTTTGCTGTAATACTATTCATCGATCTAGTCTATAAATCTAATTCATTAATAGAACGAATTTACAGTTTAATTTGTGAATATTCTCTAGCGATCATCTTTTTCCTTGACATTTATAGATCCAGAAGATTCAAGATCTTCATTAGCATCTAAAGTTGTCAATGTTGCTGACAAAAAACCTAACAACGATCCTAGGACAACATTAAATGCCTGATTGGCTATATTGTTGACATCTTTTATATTTTGCACTTCGGCGAGTATCATCTCCTCATATATCTGTAATTCTTCACTATTCTTAATCTGAGCTAATTGTTCAATATGTTCATTCCGCAAGGAAAAGTTATTGTTATAAAAAAAAGTTACAAATCCAGTGGAGGTTAACAGAAGTGCATAAATGGATAGGATGAGATACCAAGTCGGTTGGCCAACTATATTTCTATCTATCGTCGTCTTTAGTTTGACTTCGTTGATTAGGTTATTAGACTGTTTGTCTTCATGTTCTATACCCATTGATGGTTGAATAGATGGCTCATTAGCTTGGTTTTCTGATATCACGCTTTCACCTCTTAGACATTAAAGTGGAGGATAAAAAAGAAACAATTGCACCCAGAATAAGATTAAATGACTGGGAGCTTATAGAATTTGAATTTTCAGAGGAATCAGCATCATCTTTCAGTAATTTGTTCACCAGTTTTTGCTTTTCTTCATCACCATAATTTCTAACCATCTTCTCGAATCTCTCATGATTTGTTGTGAAATCATTATTGTGAAAAAAAGTTGTATATCCAAGCAAAGTAAATAAGAGCAAATAAGTTGCGATCACCATATACCAAGTTTTACTCATGCCACTATTTTTGATCCCCTTTTTTAGATTTTCCATAGAGTTAATATTTTCGATATTTGCCAATACGGAGATACCATAAACCATCCCTTTTAAAGGAAAAATTTAAATAAATCCACATTCTTCAATCGATAACTAAGAACTTGAATTGCTATCCATAACGACGATACTTCAGTCTCATTTGTGAAATCTTTTTTTCTGCTCCTATCAGATACACTATAAATCCTATTACCCATTCTTAAAAGACGATATTCCAGGTCTATTTGTGAAAATCAATATTTTCTTCTGTTATGAAGTACAATATTGAGTATATGAATAAAACTTAAATAATGCTTTGGTAGCATTTACAGATCTTGATATCTTACCCTGACAATAGACGTAATTTTTCATGAATATTCCAGGATTTTATTGCACCTCATAACAACGAAATTCACAGCATTTAATTCATGATTTCCTGATAAATATTTTAAAAACTTATAGGTTTATATATCTGCTTTCTAAACCAATGAACGTTATAAAATATGTATAAATTATTGTAATGCTTATAACATTTTTTTTTTGGTATGATTTTTAAGGATTGACGAAATGGCGTTGATCGATCACTGAATAACTAACTACTACATTCAACAATTTTTTCTCCAATTCAGTGGGATCGCATCCATTGATTACATGAAGTTGTTTTTGGTATAAATCATGAAAACACAACAGGATTTAGTCGTTAATTTGGCTGAAAATTTTTCGCAATCTAATCACTCTGTGAATACAGAAATAGAGTTTTGGAAGCAATGGCAGAAACATCAATATCATCTGTATTTTTGTTGTCTTAAATGGACGAGAGGGAATGTTATGGATGCTGAAGATTTACTCTCTCAATCTATGCTTAAAGCTTGGGAAAAGACTGCAAATTATACTGGTAATGTCTATAACTTTAAGGCTTGGTTATACAAGCTGACGTATCATCTAAGTATTGATATCCAGCGCAAAAACAATCGGATGCAGGGCAAACTATCATACTGGTATAGCGGTGTAGAAACGAAGATGCTATACCCGATTCAACAGGATATCAAAATTCATCTTGAAAAAGATGAAGAAATGAAAATTATCGAAGGTGCAATCGAAAAGTTACCTCCTCGGATTCATCACACTTTTATGTTGCATTACTATGCTGAAATGTCCTATCAAGAGATTGCCGAGGAACAAAATATTTCCTATGCGAATGTCCGCAAACGTATTTCTCAGGCACGCTCGATATTGAAAGCAGAATTGAGAAGTTATTTTCTCGATTGATTGATATAAGGTCAACCCGTTAGAAAACATTGCAAATGGAAAGCATTGGAATGAAGCAAGCTCGACAACTTCGCTCATCCTAGTGATTGCTTCGTGATTGCTTCATTCTGATTGCAATGACCACTCCAATGAATAATACTATTTCTCTTTCATATTGCCATTCATTGATGATTCTTATCAGGTTTCATGTATCTTGTCAACCGTAGAGCTGCGGACTTTCGATTGAGGTTGATGGGTTTGTCATCCAAGTGGGGTATTTTAAACCCATTGGAACACCCTTAAATCAACGGATAAACCCCTTTTATGAGTACCGTATTTGTTTTTGAGGATAGCAGCGCCCAAAGAGCAGCGATCGCCCAATTACTGCGATCGGTTGGTTTTGAGATTTTAGAAGCTGGGGATGGACTTGATGCATTAAGCCAAATCCGCCAACATTTGCCTGATGTCGTGGTTGCCGATATTATCTCTCCCCATCTCAATGGCTATCAACTCTGTTTAGCTCTGAAACGAGACCCCAAAACTCGCCATATTCCGGTTATTTTTTGCAGCGTTAAAAATAAGGAATTGGATCGAGTGCGAGGACTCACTATTGCCGATGGCTATATCCCTAAAGCGTTCCAACCTCCGGAGTTGGTAGAATCTCTGATCGGAAAACTCCTAAGCCAAGGCAAATCCTGTTTTCATCCTACCCCAGCCGATGATTGGACTGAAGCGGGGTTAATGTGGTTGCAGGATTTTGAGAATCAAGAATGGGCAGTGCAAGCCTTTGAAAAGGCCTTAGCCCTGGAACCGAACCACGATCTAGCTGGAAAACTCAAGGCTGTAGCGCTGGGAGAGGTCGAAAAATCCCGCCATTGTGAAGCTTGTCGCTACTACTATGGCGGGAGTCCCGGTGGCAATTTATTAGTTTGTGCGATTCACCCTTATGGTCCTGAATCAGACCGTTGTGGAGATTGGGAATCTAAGTACCACTGTTCGAGTCATGTCGCTTAGGCAGAACCGGAGATGTTTTCCATGATGCCTAACAGAGGAGGCGCTTTAGCCGCAGGAACATTAGGAATGTAGAAGTTTCCAGAGTACAAGCGCGAGCGCTCTTGAGCAACCACGGTGAGAACTTCGCGGGTTTCTTCGGCGATCGCCGTGGTTTTAATGTCGTAGGTTTGGGTGGCGATTTTAGGATAGAGACCGATACCGATGATGGGGAGCAGGAGGCAGAAGGCGATCGCCACTTCGCGAGGTTTCGCATCCATCCAGCCATCAACGACAACACCTGTTTGTTCACCGTAGAAGATATCGCGCATCATGGAGAGTAGATAAATCGGAGTCAGAATTAAGCCCACAGCGGCTAAACTAATGACGACTACTTTGAATCCAGAGGAATAAACATCACTGGTGGTGACACCCAGGAAGACACTCAGTTCTCCTATAAATCCACTCATTCCTGGAAGAGCTAAGGAAGCCATGGATGCAGCAGTGAACAGGGCAAAGATTTTAGGCATCGATTGAGCCAGTCCACTCATTTTCGCTAAAGCTAATGTATGAGTGCGTTCGTAGGTTACTCCAGCCAGGAAGAATAGAGCCGCTGCAATTAGCCCGTGGGAGAGCATTTGTAGCATGGCTCCGTTTAAGCCCAGTTCGTCGAAGGAGGCAATACCGATGAGGACAAAGCCCATGTGAGAGATAGAAGAACAAGCGAGGCGGCGCTTGAGATCGCCTTGAGCAAAGGCATTAAATGCACCGTAAACAATGTTAACAATTCCCAGGATAACCAGGACGGGAGCAAAGTAAGCGTGGGCATGGGGTAGAGCTTCCAAGTTTAGACGGATGATGCCGTAACCTCCCATTTTCAGCAGCACTCCAGCCAGAATCATGGAGACGGGAGCGGAGGCTTGGGAGTGGGCATCGGGAAGCCAAGTGTGTAGAGGGAAGATGGGCAGTTTAACGCCGAAACCGATAATGAAGGCAGCGTAGGCGAGCAACTCTAAGGATCTGGGATAGTGTTTGTTCGCTAAAGCAGTCATATCAAAGGTTACGGTGTCGCCGTAGAAAGCCATTGCGAGGGCCGCAACCAGGATAAATATGGAGGCTAAAGCAGTATAGAGAATAAATTTAGTGGCAGCGTAGAGGCGCTTTTGTCCACCCCAGATGGAGATCAGAAGGTAGACAGGGACGAGTTCTAGCTCCCAGGTGAGGAAAAATAAGAGTAGATCTTGAGCTGCAAATACCGCAATTTGGGCACTGTACATGATCAGCAGCAGGCTGAAGAACAGTCTGGGGCGGTGGTTGACATTCCAGGATGCGGCGATCGCCACGGTGGTGACTAGGGCACTCAGAGCGATCAGGGGCATGGACAAGCCATCTACAGCTAAAGACCAGTTGAGACCGAGCTGGGGTATCCAGGGATAGGTTTCGGTCAGTTGAATGGTGGATTGTTGAAAGTTATAGTGGGAGCCGAACGCGTAGAGCGTCATTACGAGGTCTACTAAACCTACGCCTAGGGCATACCAACGAACTAGCTTGATCTGGCGATCGCCAATTAAGGGAATGGCTAGAGCTGCCACAAGGGGAAAAATTATGATTGCACTTAACCAAGGAAATGAATTGCCAAACATGATTGAGAATAAATACTCATTACCTACCCTTTCATTGTATGTACTTTGGTTAATATTTGTAAACAATGAATTGCCTTATATTTACCGGGTATATCCATAGACTATTATCTATGCATCATGACTCACCCCTGGAACCTTAACCTAGTTAGGCAAAAGACACTAGGCACAAGATAATAGGCAATAGGGATAACAATTTACCGTTACTCTATTGCAATTCATTTTCTGCTCACCTATGCAAGCGGTCTACTGGATTTCATAACAGGACGAATGTTGTATAGCCCTAAATAATTACAGTGAAGGGAGAGTTAATGTTAGTCGTATTACAGGCTATATCCGGTTTTTCCCTATGAGCTATTGCCTATTATCTTTTACATCCCCTTAGCCCAAAGCACTATATAATTTAATTAAGGATTACGGTTAAACATAGTCGAAAAAGCGATCCCTAGTGGGAATCCGTCTATTTTTTTAAGGAAAATCCATTTAATAAAACCAGCTTAATTTCGTTTAAATCAACTAAATAGGAGAAAATATGCAACTATCTCTGATAACTCCAACTTTTGAACAGCAAACCCTAAATATTATCTTGGCTTCAACTCGGTTTGCAAAAACTTGTGTCAGTGAATTCATCGATCGCCAAGAAGAACATACCCAGATTTGCCGTAATACCCAAGAGTTATTACACAGTGTGCGGCAGCAAGCGCCCGATCTGCTGATTTTAGATATTCTTTTCCTGCCCCATCAAACTCAGCGTTTTTGTTGGCGATTGCAAGACCTTTATCCACAACTAAGGATTATAGTATTGGGGAAAACAGAAGCGGAGCTTTCTGGTTGCAATTGGGTATATGAATACCCGAATGTTTCCAAAGCGTGTTTTTCTACTCATTCATGTCAAGTAAGCCAGTCTCCAATGACTCCTGATTCTCAGCCTACCCCCTCTGAGTCCCATGATTTGTCTAAACAAGACCTATATTTAGCGTCAGTAGTCGGTGCAGCAGTCTTTGATTTAAGTGGTTTACCCCGTGAATATTTGGTGACGGATGAAGTGGATAACGTCAGTTGGGTACAAACGGTGTTTCAGGCTTTGGGACTGCGATCGCTATTAATGTCCTCTTTGCAACTTGATGGATTTCACTACGCCAGCACCTGTTCTGAAAAATATCGGGCAATTGTGGTGAAACAAAAAGATCAATATATTGCTTTGTTGCTCAAACCTGAGAGTTTCCATCAGATTACCGAAGAGCTGATCGACTGGGCTAGAACCTTTAATTCCGATGAACTCAAGCTTTATCCCCAATTCCGACTCGCTTAGTCCCCGTTAAACATTGAAGCTAAATGGAGTTAATTCAGTCTCGTGATGCAGAGGTGAATTGGGGTTAAGTTCAGTCACAATAAAGCTCCACAGTAACTTAACCCTATTTTTATGTCGATAAAGAATTTCATCTCAACCGTAGCAACTACCATGCCAATTACCAGCCGGTAGTACTAGAATTTCAAACTTCTCCTCGATCGTCTTTAGCAGAAGATTCAGGAGAAGAATTATACAGGGCATCTAACTTTTCGCGAGCATCTTCTACCGTAATCGATCGCATCACCAATAAGGGTTCTTTGATTAAGGTTCCCGTGTCATCTAAAAACTCAGGATGGGGAACCTGAGTGGATGAGATGCGATTCTGTTCTACCGGAATATCCGTTAACTTCGGGGGATAGGTGCGAGTGCTTTCAGAACCGAGTACCATCAAGTTGCGGATTAAATTACCAACAGCGATAAAGGCTAAGGTAGTGAAAGCAAAGACATAAACCAGATGTAGCATTATTACAGATCTCCAAATTGAGTTTTAATCAAAAGGGGTATTAAATCCAGGTGCAGGGGCACGACCCATATCACCATCAATCCAGTATTGATCGATCATCTCTATCATAAGCTTAACGTAAGTTACGTTTCTTTACATTTAGAAATTTAAGCTTAACTTAAGATTGTTTCACTCCACGGTGAGACTCTTGACCCTCAAGAAGGCCCATTTTCTCGTAAAATGGAGGCCGATTCCCAAAAGAATCGCGAAAGCGAATGGCTTCCATCAACGCCTGACTCTAGAGATTATCCAATGGCTCTGACATTGAGCATTAACCCTACATCATTGATATAGATTAGTAAACCCATGCCTCCAGAAGACTCCAAAGCAGCCCAACCTATGGAACAAGAAGCGCCTCAAATCCATCTACCTCGCACCAGTGAATCGGAAACCTTAAAGAAAATCCGCCATACGACCTCTCACATCATGGCAATGGCGGTACAGAAACTTTTTCCCAAAGCTCAAGTTACGATTGGGCCTTGGATCGAAAATGGATTTTATTACGACTTTGATTGTCCAGAACCCTTTACGGAAAAAGACCTGAAGGCGATTAAAAAAGAGATGATCAAGATTATCAACCGCAAACTCCCTGTACTTCGGGAAGAGGTGAGTCGCGAAGAAGCAAAGGCGCGAATCGAACAACTGCAAGAACCCTACAAACTGGAAATCCTTGACGATATTAAAACGGAGCCGATTACGATCTATCATTTAGCCGATCAATGGTGGGATTTATGTGCTGGACCCCATGTAGAGAATACAGGAGCAATTAACCCGAAGGCGATCGCCCTGGAAAGTGTCGCAGGAGCCTATTGGCGTGGAGATGCCAACAAAGCCCAACTTCAGCGAATTTACGGTACAGCTTGGGAAAACCCCGAACAACTGGCCGAATATCAACGACGTAAAGAAGAAGCCCTCAAACGAGACCATCGAAAACTGGGCAAAGAGCTGGGATTATTCATTTTTTCCGATCAAGTTGGCCCGGGTTTACCCCTGTGGACACCGAAAGGTGCAACCGTTCGCAGCTTACTCGAAGACTTCCTCAAACAAGAACAACTCAAACGGGGCTATCAACAAGTGGTTACTCCCCACATTGGGCGAGTAGACCTGTTTAAAACCTCCGGTCATTGGCAAAAATACAAAGATGACTTGTTCCCGATGATGGGAGAATCGGAAGCAGAAGGCTTTGTGCTAAAAGCGATGAACTGTCCCTTCCATATCCAAATTTATAAAAGTCAGCTCCATTCTTACCGAGATCTCCCGATTCGATTAGCTGAATTTGGCACCGTTTACCGCTACGAACAATCGGGAGAACTGGGGGGACTTACACGGGTGCGCGGGTTTACTCAAGATGACTCGCACTTATTTGTGACTCCGGAGCAGTTGGATCGGGAATTCTTAAATGTGGTGGATTTAACCCTGAGCGTGTTTAAGACCTTGCGGTTAAGTAATTTCAAAGCTAGGTTAAGTTTTCGCGATCCCAGTTTAGATAAATATATTGGTTCGGACGAAGCTTGGGAAAAATCCCAAAATGCTATCCGTCGTGCGGTAGAAACCCTGGGGATGGAGCATTTTGAAGGTATTGGGGAAGCTGCCTTTTATGGGCCAAAACTCGATTTTATTTTCCGAGATGCCCTAGACCGGGAATGGCAGTTGGGAACGGTGCAAGTGGATTATAATTTACCAGAGCGCTTCGATCTGACCTATGTTTCGGAGGAAGGGATTCGCGAACGTCCGGTGATGATTCACCGCGCTCCATTTGGTTCTTTAGAGCGCTTAGTGGGGATTTTAATTGAGGAATATGCAGGTGATTTTCCCCTCTGGTTAGCTCCAGTGCAGATTCGGTTGTTACCGGTGAGCGAAACGCAATTGCCCTTTGCCCAGAAGGTTGCCGAGCAAATGCTCAATTATAAGATTCGCGTGGAAGTGGATCGAAGTGGAGAGCGCTTGAGTAAACAAATTCGCAATGCAGAGAAAGAAAAAGTTCCCATTATGAGTGTTATTGGAGCGAAGGAAATGGAAGCAGAGAGCCTCAATATTCGCACTCGCGCTAAGGGAGAATTGGGGGAAATTCAGGTCAAAGAAGTGATTCAGAGGATGGTGGTGGCGATCGCCTCTAAAGACGATTTTTAAAAACCCTGTCCTAGGTTTCTGTTTACAGACTAAAATCCGCAAGGATACTGAACAAGGGGCATTCAGTCCCTTGCCTCCCGAAGATCGATGGGTAGCAATCTTCAAAAGAAAGGGTATATAGCAGAAATGCTAACCCTTTGAAGAGATAGGTTAATCCCTGGCGTATCTTGATTTTAATCGTCCCAATGTCTATGAAACCAACTGCAACGTGGCAACTTGCTCCTGAATTTGAGCCTCCCAACTGGTTTGTGCAGGAAATTGCCCAGTTCACCCCCCAACTTTCCCGATGCGATCGCTTGGCGCAGATTTTGGGGCAAAGGGGGATTCAAAACCGCGAGACTTTAGCTCATTTCCTATCTGCTGGGCAGTATACCCCGACTAGCCCGTTTGAATTTGGCGAAGAAATGCAACAAGCCGTTGCGCGGTTAGAACAAGCAAGAATTCAGGGAGAAAACGTCACTATTTGGGGAGATTTTGATGCAGATGGAGTGACTTCTACTGCTGTTTTACTCGATGGCTTGGGGCAATTCTTCGCGGCGGCAAACTTAGACTATTATATTCCTAACCGCTTAAGCGAATCCCATGGCTTAAATGCTCCTGGAATTGAACGCTTGGCAGAGCAAGGAACCCAACTGATTGTCACTTGCGATACGGGAAGTACCAATTTAGTGGAAGTGGAATTAGCCCAAAGTTTAGGCATTGATGTTATGATTACCGATCATCATACCTTACCGGCCCTGCGTCCTCCTGTTACTGCTATTATTAACCCCCGCTATCTGGCTGAGGATCATCCTCTGTTCCATTTATCTGGGGTAGCGGTGGCTTATAAATTGGTGGAAGCACTGTATCAACAGTTTCCTGATATTCCGCAAGCGCCCTTAGACGAGCTACTGGATTTAGTGGCGATCGGATTAATTGCCGATTTAGTCCAGCTTAAAGGAGATTGTCGCTATTTAGCCCAACGGGGAATCGGGTGCTTACAGCGTGATTATCTGCGTCCTCCTGAAGCGCGTCGTCGTCCTGGAATTGGGCGTTTATTGGACTTGTGCAAAAAAACGGGCGATCGCCCCACGGATATTTCTTTTGGTATTGGGCCTAGAATTAACGCCGTCAGTCGCATTTATGGTGATGCCAGTTTTTGCGTGGAACTGCTGACCAATCGAGACTTAAAAACCTGCCATCAGTTAGCCGAATCTGCTGAACTGGCTAATACTCGACGCAAAGAAATTCAGCAGAGTGTCGTTCAAGATGCCATCTTTGAAGTCTCGCAATTAGACCTATCGACAACTCAAGCCATTGTCCTACACAAGCCTGAATGGCCGGCTGGTGTACTCGGTTTAGTCGCCTCTCAAATTGCCCAAGAATACCATAAACCGACGATCTTATTAAGTTGTGAAACTGGGTCTCAATTTGCTCAAGGGTCTGCCCGTTCTGTCGCCCAGATTGACCTGTATCAATTGGTCAATAGTCAATCCCATTTGCTGCATCGATTTGGCGGTCATCCCTTCGCCGCCGGTTTAAGCTTACCCCTAGAAAATTTACCTCTACTTACGGAAGGCATTAATCAAGAACTCAATCGCACTTTAGCATCTGGCGATCGCTCCCCCATTCTCGATATTGACCTTGAACTAACAGTTGCCGATCTAGGCAAGGAACTCTTTCAAGAACTCAAATTTTTAGAACCCTGTGGAATGGGCAATCCTGTACCGCACATTTTGCTTAAAAATTGTCGGTTTACTAACACGTTTAATACCAATATCAAAGACAATAAGGGAAATAAAGTTAAATATATTAAAACCCAGTTTATTTTAACCGACTCCAGCAGTAATCAGGGAATTCCGGGATTGTGGTGGGGACATTATCAAGAGGATATTCCTCCCGGTGAATCTCATGTGGTGGTTGAGTTAGATTTTAATGACTATCAGAAATACCATGTGCGCATTATTGATTTAGTTGCTGCCGAGCAAGAGCCATTATCGACGGCTACATCTGAATCAATACCGATTCTAGATTGGCGCACCGAGAAACTGGATGAACCGGAAAAGATTACTGAGTCTGATCCTTGGGTGATTACTGAAAATCCAGTCAGTTGGCAAGAAATTGAAGGATGGCTAGAGCAAGCCAATCAACAGCAAAAAACAGTCGCGATCGCTTATAATTCTTTTACACCCCATAACCCTATCGAAACCTGGAAAAAGTTAGTCGGCATTGCCAAATATTTAAGTCGTACTCAAGAGTCCATATCTCTCAATTTTCTACAAGATCGGCTTCAAGTAACAGCAACAGCTTTGCAGTTGGGATTAAATGCCTTATCTCAGATTGGGTTTAGTATCGCTCAACAAGAAAAAAAATTAACTATAGCCTATAATGCTAGAATTGATTTCTCTGATTTTAGCCTCATCTATATCTTTCTCTCTGCTGTGCAAGAAGAACAGTTTCGCCGCCAATATTTTGCCCAAATCTCCCTCGAAACCCTGCAACGGGCAACCTCAAGTAATTCGCGCTAAGGAATAGGGTTCTTCTGCAATTATAGCAGAAGAATTATGGTAAGCTTAAGCTGAGTTACACATCGGGAAATCTCTATAATTCACATGAAATATTGTTTTCTTACAGCCTGTCTGATTTTCAACATCATTACTGTCAATTCATCCCCAATTATTGCTGAGGAAAGACAATCTTCACTGCCTGTTTTAACAACTACATAGGAATCATCACTTAACCATAATATCAATTTTGAACAGCATTTTAGAAACTTAAATGCAAACGGTTCAATCGTAATCTATGACTCAAACAATGATCGGACTTATCAATACAACTCTACTCGCAATAAAACAGCATTTAATCCTGCATCTACCTTTAAAATTCTTAGTTCTCTAATTGTATTAGAAAGCAATGTAATCCCTAGCTCAGTACAGGACAAAAGTGGCAAAGGGAGACAGGAAGAGGGTTTGAGGGAAA
>NZ_CEZBFX010000063.1:0-12028 GCF_982964205.1 Roseofilum sp.
ATTCCCTATTCCCTATTCCCTATTCTCCATTCCCCATTCCCTATTCCCTATTCCCCATTCTCCATTCCCTAGCAAAGCCCTACAACCCCAAATCTACCGCTATGCGATGAGCGCAAGCAAATCCAGAAAAGGCAACTGCATTCAAGCCTTGTCCGGGAAAAGTGCTATCTCCGACACAATATAATCCCGGAATACTTGTCCGATTAAAAGGCATTCCTAATAATCCTAATAACTTACGTTTGGGAATGGGACCATAGGTTCCATCTTGGCGGTTTAAGAAACGGCGATGGGTGCGCGGGGTCCCGACTTCTTCATAGTCTAATGCCGCTTCTAATCCAGGAAAAATAGCTTCTAATCGTTCAATGATGCGATCGGCAATTTCTTCTTTTTGGGCTTCATATTTTTTCGGAGTTAGTCCTTGCCATTGGTCAATCCAACTGGGGGTAAAGGTGTGGATAATATGATGACCGGGAGGGGCTAAATCAGGATCGAGCAAGGTGGGAATGGAGACAAAAATTGTCCCGTGGGAGGTTTCCATTTTATCCCAATCTTCAAGTAAAATATGATGGCATTCTGTGCCTTCTGGCAAGACAGAAGCGTTTACTCCTAAATGTAAGCTGACGAAACTGGGGGATTTTTGGTAGCGTTCTTGCCAGCTTTGTTCGGCTGGGGGTAGGGTTTCGGAAGGCAGTAAGGATTCAAAGGTGTTCCACCGGGTGGCATTGGAAACCACACGGCGAGCGGTGTAGCGTTTGCCATTGACTAATTCTACCCCGATGGCTTTGTTGTTCTTGAGGAGAATTTGTTTAACTCTGGATTTATAGAGGATTTGACTGCCTTTTTTTTCCAGTCCTTCAGCGAGTTTTTCAGCAATTTGTCCGACTCCGCCTTTGGGATAGTTAATGCCTCCATAATGGCGGTCAGAAAAGACCATCCCGGCATTGATCATGGGGGTGAGTTGGGCGGGGACAACGGACCAACAATAGCATTCAATATCGATGACTTTGAGCAGTTGCGGATCGCGGATATAGCGACGGGCAATGTCTCCCACGTTTTGTGGGAGATATTTCACCAAACCCAGGCAAGCCAAGGGATGCTGGAAAAATACTCGCATTAAATATCGGGGTTCTTCTAAGGAGAGGAGTTCCATGGCGTTGAGGCAATTAAACACGCGCCAGCATTCGTCATAAAATTGGCGGATGCCTTTGCGTTCGTGGGGGAAGCGATCGCCCAATTCTTGTATAAACGCCTCGTACTCCCGATGGACTTTTAGCTCTAAACCCCCTGGCAAATGATAATGGATTTGTACGGGATCGGGATAGGTATCTAAACTCATATCCACTGCATCCAGGGCACGGGTGAGTAAATTAGTCGTTCCCTGTTTGCCGAAGCCAAAAATCATGGAGGCTCCGACATCAAACCGATAGCCATTGCGCTCAAAATAGCCCGCACTTCCCCCTGGAATTAAATAACTTTCCAATACTAAAACGCGAGCGCCTTTAGCAGCGAGTTGGGTCGCGGTGACCAGTCCGCCAATACCGGAACCAATCACGATCACATCACAATCGGGGGAAGAAGACTCAACAGACATGACTATAGGAAGGGAAATAAATATTTAGAAGTCCAACATTTAATTGTAAACTATTCTTTGGTTTATCCTCACACACCCATGACTTTTCAACTGCACGTTCATGTCCCTCCCCATCCCCTAATTCAACATTGGTTGGCTGTTGCTCGCGATCGCCAAACCCCTAGCGCCCTATTCCGGACTTCCATGACGGAACTGGGACGCTGGCTTACCTACGAAGCAGTGCGAGACTGGTTACCCACATTCCAAACCACCATCGAAACCCCCCTAGCTCCCTGTGCAGCAACTCTAGTTAACCCAGAAATTCCCGTGGCTGTCGTTCCTATCCTACGAGCAGGTTTGGCTCTGCTAGAAGGCTCCCAAGCCCTGCTGCCTTTAGCGAAAGTTTACCATCTGGGTCTGGCTCGCAATGAAGAAACCCTAGAAGCAAGTTGTTATCTGAATAAACTGCCCCCAGAGTTTGCCCCAGAAACTCGGATCTTAATTCCAGAACCGATGCTTGCAACCGGAGGCAGCATTACCTTGGCCTTACAAGAACTCACCCAACGAGGTATTAATCCGGCATTTGTCCGTATTGTCTCCGTAGTTGCTGCCTCTCCAGCCCTGCAAAAGCTCAATGAAGAGTATCCGGCTCTTAAAGTGTATACCGCCTGTATTGACCCTGAATTGAATCAGCAAGGATTTATTGTACCGGGATTAGGGGATGCTGGCGATCGCACCTTTGGAACCTAACCTAAAGGCGTACTACTATAAAATCGCTCATTCATCCCCCATAACCGTTAACCTAGAAATAAAGCTTCACCTCACCCGATCCTATGACTCAATCTAATAACAACTTTGCCAGCGGATTTCTACTCGGCTCCATTGTCGGGAGTGTTTTAGGCGGTATCTTAGGGGCAACCCTAGCCAATCGTCGGAATGAAAACCTAGAATCTGAAGAAATCTTAAATGGGAATAGCCCAAATCAATTCCAAAACCCCAATCTTGATGTTAGAGCTGATGCCGAGATTGAAGCAGCTCGTCGCCGCCTAGAAACCAAAATCGCCCAACTCAATGAAACCATTGATGATGTGCGTGACCAACTGGGAACCATGAATAAGGTCTCCTCTGACCCAGAAACTAATGGGTAATCGGGAATGGGGAATGGGTAATTAGGGCATCTCCACGTCCCCCCATCTTCCCCGTCTCCCATCCCTGCGTCTGCATGTCGAACTGTTCTCATCTCCCCATCCCAACCGGTTCGGGAATTGCTCTGCCACTTCTGGGAAGCGATCCGGTACATTAGAAAACAAGTGATCCTGTAAATCTTTAGAGGAATAACATCCCCATGTACTTGCTTGCCAGCACCCTAGCGACATTTTGTAACATTTACTTTGTCCTGCTGATTATTCGAGTTTTATTGAGTTGGTTTCCCAGTATCAACTGGTTTGACCCCCCATTTTCTCTGTTGAGTCAGCTTACCGATCCCTATTTGAATATTTTCCGGTCGATCATTCCGCCCCTGGGGGGATTGGACTTTTCCCCCATTTTGGCGATCTTCTTGCTCCAGTTTTTAGCCAATGTGTTTAATACCCTTGAGGTATCCTTTGCATCAGGAGGGTCATTGGGCTTCTAGCGCCGAACTCGACCCCCAAACCCCGCAGCCTTGAATTGCTCTAGGATTAGGGGAGTCGGTTGATCGGCGGCCACTGAGATTCTCAGTTCAAAGTCACTGACTCCCGGTGGCACTTCTTCAATTAACCCCAAACGAGTCCGATTTTGCATGACAGGGTTGCGGTTGGCATCGTAGACGCGACCAAAAATATCGGCATCATAAACCGTTTTTCCGGTTGGATTCGTTGCTTTTCCATGGATGAGAAAGCAGTTTGCTCTTTGAGAGAAACCCCCGCTGGTGACAGCTCCTTCACCCATTTCTGGAGGGCAAGTTTCGTAAGAGAGGTCAGAGAGTTTAATTTGAGTGAGTGCCAAGGCATCAGGGGCGATGCTCCAAGAGGTAAGGATAAGAAGCAGCGCCACTAGAGCGAGTTGCACAGAACGAAGTAGAGAAGGCGATCGCATAAGTGATTACATCATAGACTTTATCTGATCGATTATTTAGCTTACCCTGGATTGAGCATCAAGCCCAAGGTTAGCCTTAGCCTTGGATTAGAGTTTCAATGGGCCATTTTGGCTAAGGGTGTATTGATATTGGCTGAATAATCGGAGATCTATGGGGGAATAACAAGGATGATGGGGGAAATGAAACCAATCCATACAAAAATCAAAGAAGCTCAATTCCGTTTCTTGATGGAAACTACAACGGATGGGGTTTGGATCTGGGAGGTGGAAGCTGACCAGGTGGTATGGAACGAAAAAATGTATACTCTGATTGGTCTTCCCCCTCAAGGAATTGAAGCCAATTTGGAGAGGGTTCAATCTCTGATTCATCCAGAGGATCTAAAGAAGTATCAAGAAATGATTGATGCAGCTCTAGAAACTGGCAATAGCTATGAACTAGAGTTTCGTATCCGTCGTAGTGATGGTCAATATATTTGGGTACTCGATCGCGCAACCGTATTGAAAGACAATGATAATCGTCCTTATCGGATGATGGGAACGATCGCAGATATTAGCGATCGCAAATATAATGAACTGTGGTTAAATGGGCAAAAACAGATTCTAGAGGCGATCGCCAAAAATGCGCCTCTCCAAGAAACCCTCAGCTTACTGATTAATACCTTAGAAAGCCAAGCTCCAGAACTGTTCGGATCGATCCTATTGAGAGATCCACAAAACAACTGCTTAAGGTTAGGGGTAGCTCCGCAGTTAGACCCCAATTACAACCAAGCCGTTGATGGCGTAGCTATTGGTGAAGGTTCCGGATCTTGTGGTACAGCCGCCTATCGAAAGGAACCTGTGATCGTAGAAAATATTGCCACCGATCCCCTCTGGAAAAACTATAAAGATTTAGCTCTATCCTATGGCTTACAAGCAGCTTGGTCGGTTCCTGTATTATCATTACAAGATCAAGTACTGGGCACATTTTGTTTTTATGCTCAATTCCCCAGTCTCCCCAAAGAGAAACATCACAAACGGATGGAGTCTGCCACCCGGTTAGCAGCAATTGCTATTGAACGATGTCAAAGTGAAGCAGCATTAAGGGAAAACGAGCAACGATTTCGTTGCTTATTTGAAGAAGTGCCTTTAATTTCAGTACAGGGATACGATCGAGACCTCAATATCTTTTTCTGGAATAAGGCAAGTGAAAATTTATATGGATATTCTCCTCAAGAGGCGATCGGTAAAAATCTAGAAGAGCTAATTCTTACCCCAGAAACAGCCGATTATCTACGCCAAGGGTATCATAACTGGATTACCCAAGGAATTCCTATAGCTCCAGGAGAATTAATTGTCAAAAACCATAACCAAGAAGCAATCCGTATTTTCTCTAGCTATGTCCTCCTGTACAATGCTCAAGGACAACCAGAATTATACTGTGTTGATTTAGATTTAACTGAACGCTACCAGCAAGCCGAAAAACTTTCTGAATTGAGTACCCGGCTGAAATATCTCCACCGCCTGAGTACCGGTAATTATCAAGATTTTGAGGAACTGTTTGCGGCTTACTTACAAGCTGGATGTCAACTATTTCGATTGACAACGGGATTTATTGCTAATCTCAATCAAGAGATTATTTGCTTAGAATTTGTGCAAAGTGATTTACCGCTAAAACCGGGAATGTGTTTTAATGTATCCGATACATACTGTTCGGAAGTGGTTGATCATCAGGACACCATTAGTTTTGGGAATATTGAAGACTATCCAAAACTGAAAGAATATTTTCCCTATAAAACGTTCAAGCTAGAATCTTACTTAGGAACTCCAATCATTGTGGAAGATAAAATCTATGGAGTACTGAGTTTTCTCTCTCCGGAAGTCCGCGACCAACCCTTTACCGAAGCCGATCGCGAGATGATTGAGTTAATGGCTAAGGATATTTCTCGCTTTATTACAGATCATCACCAAGAACTGAAACGCCAAGAAGCAGAATTAGCCCTGCGCGAGAGTGAGTTAAAATATCGCAGTATTTTTGAAAATATTAGTCAAGGAATTTTTCAAAGTACACCCGATGGCAATTATTTAAGTGCTAATCGGTTTCTAGCTCATCTCTATGGATATGATAGCCCAGAATCCTTGATCGAGTGCTTGACCGATATCGATCGCCAACTTTATGTCGATCCGACTCGTCGTCAACAGCTCAAAGACCTGACTAAAAAGCAGGGAATTGTTTATGATTTTGAGTCTGAGGTTTATCGACGAGACGGTGAAATAATCTGGATTTCAGAGACTCAAAGAGCGGTTTTCGATGAGGAAGGACATATTATCTATTATGAGGGAACCGTAGAAGATATTAGTGCTCGTCGTCAAGCGGAGGAACAACTGCACTATGATGCCTACCATGATAAACTAACGGGTTTAAAAAATCGGACGTGGTTTATCGATCATCTAGGTCAGACGATCCATGCCTATCAATTGCAAGAGACTGGCTTATATGCCATTCTATTTATTGACTTAGACCGGTTTAAAATTATCAATGATAGTCTGGGGCATTTGGTCGGTGATGATTTATTAAAACAGGTGGCTCAGAGATTACAAACTTCCCTGAGTGGAATTCATGGAGAGTCTTTTTGTCACCTGGATCGGGAGATTCCTAAAGATACATTAGCTCGATTTGGGGGGGATGAATTTGCGGTATTATTAACGTCCCTGAGCGATCCTCAAGAGGCGATCGCCGCTGCCGAACGGTTAGTCTCCCTGATGCGAACTCCCTTCCGGATGGGAGATTATGAGTTTTCTTTGGGCGCAAGTATTGGCATAACCTTAGGGCATCAGGATTATCACTCCCCAGAAGAACTCTTACGAGATGCCGATCTCGCCATGTATCAGGCAAAAGGACAAGGAGGAGGGCAGTTTGTCTGTTTTGAAACAGTCATGCATCCTCGCGCCCTAGCTCGGTTGCAGTTAGAACACGATCTCACTCGTGCCCTAGAGTTAGAAGAATTATCTTTATGCTATCAACCGGTAGTCTGCTTAAGAACAGGGGGATTAAAAGGATTTGAAGTCTTGTTGAGATGGAAACATTCTAAGAAAGGATGGATTTCACCGGGAGAATTTATTCCCGTGGCCGAAGAAATTGGTTTAATTAGCACCTTAGGATGGTGGGTTTTAGAGCAAAGTTGCCGTCAATTGCAGCAATGGAGAGCCGAGATCTCCCAGGGGTTAGAGATCGTGTTGAATGTAAACTTGTCCTTATTGCAACTGAAACAGACGAATTTAGTTGAGCAAATTGAAAAATTATTGCGATCGCATCATATTCCCGGTGATTGCTTAAATTTAGAGGTTACCGAAACGAGCTTTCTGGAAACTTCTCAATTTGATGCGTCCATCTTGCATGAACTCAAAGCATTGGGCTTGCAACTGTCTATTGACGACTTTGGCACCGGGTACTCCTCCCTCAGTCGCTTACACCAACTGCCCATTGATATGATTAAAATTGACCGGGAATTTGTTGATGGTATAGAAACAGATATTAGCAAAGAGGCGATCGCCCAAACCATCATCACCCTCGCCCATAACCTGGGGGCACAACTCGTTTGTGAAGGGATCGAAACCCCACCTCAATGCTGTAAATTGCAAGAGCTTGGGTGTGAATATGCACAAGGTTATCTCTTTTCTCGCCCCCTGATCCCCCTATCCGCTACCCAATTACTCAAACATCCCCATTTTCAACAAGCCATTAATTGGTCATCTTGTGGTTGCTCTGTAGCCTCATATAGCACGTAGAAATAGGGAATAGGGAATGGGGAATAGGGAATGGGGAATAGGGAATGGGCTTAGAGTTGCTAAGGAGTCAGAATTTCAGTAACTCCTAACCACCTTGGCCGTTGCTATAATGCTTATCACCCTACCAGAACCCCATGATCGGAGAGTATATTAAAAACACTAACCCTATGATCCATTACTTATTACCGATTCCCCATTAACGATTCCCCATTACCCATGAGCCATTCTGCTCAACTTACCCTAAATTCCTGTTTACTAGACTTAAATCTCCAAGATTTTCAAGTCAGTCCGACAACTTTAACTCAAGTTGTCTTAAATCAGTTCGATCAACGTCCAGACCTTGCCGGTGTAATTATTTCCAGTTCTGAGCGACTATTGGGCATGATTTCCCGGCGTTTATTTTATGAACATTTAAGTGAAAGCTACAGCACACAAAAAATATTACAAACCCCCATTCATTTTTTTTTGAATAATATGAAAACCCAAGGGAAATGTTTGCAGCTTTCCTATACTGAAAAAATTGGTACAGCCGTTAACATTGTTCTATCCCGCGATCCCAAAGTTATTTATGAACCCATTGTAGTTGTTTTCCAAGAAGCTAGTGTCCCCGGGATAGCTGCCTATTTTTTATTGGAATTTCAAACTCTTATTTTAGCTCAATCTCAAATTTTGTCTGACTTAAACCGGGAAATAGAAAATAAACAACTTGAAGGTCAACGAAACACGATAAAACTAGAGCGAGAGCATCAAAAAGTAGAAGCCTATGCTCGACTACTTGAAGATCAATTGGCTGCGATCCATGAACGCAATCAGCTCCTGGAATTACAGCAGCAAGAATTAGTGCAAAAAAATGAAGAGGTTGCTGATTTAAATCATCGATTTATTCAAATTGGAAAACTTTTATCCCAATCCGGTAAACGAGCATTTCGAGCTACCTCCTCTGGCGTAGGTGTGATTTGTAATCAAACCGATAAAATTGTGAAAACTGGAGACCTGTTAGAAGAAGAACTTAAAACGATTGATGAAACCTCAAAATTGATTGAAAGAGTCAGTCAACAGGTGCGACACCTAGCCGTACAACTGGCCATTATCGCCAATCAAATGAGTTCAGAAATGAGAGGCTTTAGTAGCGTCAGTTCAGAAATTAGTCAATTGGTTACCCAAACTTTTGAAGCGGGGCAACAAATGAAACGGTTCGCGAATCGATTTCGCCAAAGAATTCAAGAGTTTACCGAATTTGCCCAAACGGGAAGTCAAGTGGCTACTTCTTTAGTGGATAAAGTCGAGAGTGCTGAAAAATCCCTCAAAGATTTAGAATTATTAGTTCAATTTCAAGCGAATAAAAAAAGATCTGTTCCTAGACCCGCCCCCCCGAAATCTCGCCCCAATCCAACTGATAGTAATTCCAGGGCTTCTGAAGAGAAAAATCAGAAGAATGGCTCTGAGTCCCCTAGGAGTGATAAACTGTAGAGGAGTGTTACCTCATAATTAAAATATGATCAAAACAGGAATCAAAATAGCTTTAAGTTTATCTTTCTTTTTATCTATGGGGATGAATGCGGTCAGTCAAACCCCTCCTGCAAATACCTATCAAGAAGGATTTTGGCAACCGATCGCCCGGGTTGACAATCCCCAATTTCCGATGACTGTTGAGCTGGTCAACCAAACCGGTCTAAATCTAGATTATGGCTTGACTACTGACTCGCCAATACAAGTACCAGAGTCCTTACGTTCAGGGGAAACCACGAGTATAGTTCTTGCCGATCCAGAGGCGAATATTTCCATTGGTTATATTCCTCTAGATCCCAGGAATGAAGAGATTAGCTTTGAATACAAAATTACCATAAACTCTAGTTCATCTATTCGGTTTGAAATTCTTCGCACGAACCAACCGGATCGGGTAGGCGATGGCATTGGTCGGGTGATTGATATTCAAAGTACGGGGGGGATTTTTATTTATTAATTTCATAAAATTCGCTTACCCATCTCTCTCAAATATTAAAAAAAATGGCAGCCGATCATCACTTTATCCTAGACTTAACTCTTGTTTTAGGTGCTTCTGCTCTTGGAGGATATGTAGCTACTCGCCTACGACAACCGGTACTGTTAGGATATCTGGTGAGTGGGTTTGTGGTGGGGCCTTTTGGCTTGCAATTGCTGGCAGAAACGGAACAGATTAAACCCTTAGCGGAGATCGGAGTTGCATTTTTATTATTTGCGTTGGGAGTAGAATTTTCCCTTGCAGAATTAAAGCGGGTGAAAGAAATTGCCATTCAAGGGAGTTTGTGGCAAATTGGCTTAACCTTAAGTTTAGTGGCGATCGCCTCAACGGTCCTCGGTTGGGTCAGCGGTTGGACGCAAGGAATTTTCTTGGGGTCAATCTTGTCACTTTCTTCAACAGCGGTTGTACTGAAAACGCTCGCCGAGCGAGGAGAAGTTAATACCCTTCATGGGCAAGTGATGTTAGCGATTTTAATTGCCCAGGATTTAGCTCTGGGGTTAATGTTAGCCATTTTACCTGCATTAGATGCCCCTGAACATATCTGGTCTACATTAGGAGCAGCTTTACTCAAAGTATCCATCTTTTTGGGGTTGGCGATCGCCTTGGGACGATGGGTTGTTCCTCCCCTGATCAAAAGCATCGCCCGCACCGAAAGCAGCGAACTCTTCCTCTTAACTACCATTGCTCTGTGCTTAAGTGTTGCCCTGGTTACTGCCCATCTGGGGTTATCCATTGAAATGGGAGCCTTTGTGGCTGGCTTAATGATGGCCGAAATTGATTATGCCGATCAAGCCCTCGCTAAAGTTCTCCCCTTACGCGATACCTTTGCCAGCCTCTTTTTTGCCTCCATCGGCATGTTAATCGATCCGCAAATTTTGCTCGATAACTTCGGCATTATTTTAGGATTAGTGCTGATGGTGATGTTCGGGAAAGCCCTGATTATCTTCCCCATTGTCCTCAAATTTGGCTACTCCTTAAAAACTGCCGCGATCGCTGCCTTGGGTTTAAACCAAATCGGTGAATTTTCCTTTGTCCTCGCCTTAGAAGGATTCGATCTGGGACTGTTAACAGAGGAAAAATATCTCCTGATCTTAGGCACAACTGCCATTACCTTAATGCTCACCCCCATTAGCATTCGCTTTGCCCCCCGGTTAGCCCAATTTATGGATAGAATCCCTGGACTCAACCCACTCCTACGTCAACAAGAAATTAAAGCTCTCTCCTTACCAGAAACGATTAAAAATCATGTTGTCATCGCTGGCTATGGGCGAGTCGGACAAGCCCTAATTAGAATATTGCATAATCAAGGACATCCCCTCTTAGTTATTGACAATAGTGAAGCTGCGATTCAACGATTAAGACATCACAATATTCCCTATATTTTTGGTGATGCTGACTCCGAATTGGTCTTAGGCAAAGCTCATTTAGAAACGGCTAAAGCCCTAGCCATCACCCTCCCCGATCCCGGCACGACCAGACTCTTGCTCAAACATGCCCTAGAATTTGCACCGGAATTGGATGTGGTTGCCCGATCCCATAATAATAGTGAAATTGATGTCCTCACCCAACTCGGGGCCCAAGAAGTCGTGCAACCGGAATTTGAAGCAGCCCTAGAAATGGGGGCCCATTTACTTTCTACATTAGGTGAATCTCAGTGGGCAATTCAATCGGTTATTCAAGCGATTCATCGCGATCATTATCGCAGTGTCCGTCCAGAAAATTTGATGGGTCTGCAACAGAAATGGCTGGATGATGCCACTGAATCTTTGCACCATGAATGGGTAAAACTTTCAGAAACATCATCCTTAGATTGGATGACCCTAAGTGAAACCGATATCCGTCATTTAACCGGAGTGACAGTGATGGCTATTCAGCAAGGTGACGATCGGGTCTATTATCCAAAAAATAAAATGACCTTGCGTTCCGGTGACCAATTATTAGTCGTCGGAAAACCGGAAGAAATCTTAGCTTTTCGAGATTTAGTTGAGGGACGTAGTGCCCTTGCCGAAGGGATCAGTCATTGGTTAACCCTTTCTGAGCTATCTCCCTTGATTATGCTCACTCCCCGTGACATTTGGCAAAAATATCAGGTGGTCATTCAAGCAGTACGTCGCCATGGAAAACTTTATAATCCGGTGGATTCAGCTATGCAATTAGAAGCAGATGATTGTTTATTATTGCGAGGGGAGAGCGATCGCATCCAAGACGCGATCGCTGATGATATCCTCTTGAACCCAAACGAGTTAAACTGATCTCTATTACCGATTACCCATCCCCTATGTCCCTCGATTATCTTGAATTTGCTTCTTCTAGCCAACCTCCCCAGGGTTTAGTGATTTTTCTCCATGGTTGGGGGGCAAATGCACCGGATTTATACCCCCTAGCTGAAACTCTGAATTTACCGGAATATCAGTTTATCTTTCCCAATGCTCCTTTTGCCCATCCCGAAGTTCCAGGAGGGTTAATGTGGTATGGTTTAGACTTAAATAATCCTGAAAAAATATTTAGCGATTCTCAAAGAATACAAGCCTCCTATAAACAACTTAAAGCCTTTTTAGAAGGGTTATCTCAACAAACTGGAGTCCCTTTAGAAAAAACCGTTTTAGCTGGATTTT
>NZ_CEZBFX010000063.1:12128-27709 GCF_982964205.1 Roseofilum sp.
GGGTTATCTCAACAAACTGGAGTCCCTTTAGAAAAAACCGTTTTAGCTGGATTTTTCTAAAGGGACTCCAGTTTGTTGAGTCCCTTTAGAAAAAACCGTTTTAGCTGGATTTTCTCAAGGGGGAGCAATGACGCTCCACGTGGGATTAACCCTGCCGTTAGCAGGGTTAATTGGCTTGAGTGGTTATTTGCATTCAGAAGTAGAATATTCCTATGAGCTTCCAGTGTTTCTCTTTCATGGTCGTTTCGATCCGATGGTTCCCCTGGAGAAAGGAAAACAGGCCAGAGATACGTTACAAAAACAAGGAATTGCAGTAACCTATGAAGAGTTCGACATGGCTCATCAAATTATTCCAGAAGAGTTGGAGCGGGTGCGCCAAATTTTGGTGGATGTGTTGGCATAGAGCGCTAGGTATTAGGGAATGGGGAATGGGGAATTGAGGCTGAGGATCGTCAAGCCTAAATTATGAATCTTACCCTTGTAAGATTCCTTTATCTCCCTATCCCCTCAACGGTTATAGTAGCTAGGTTCCTCTCATTGAAATACAGTCCTATGGTGAACTTAAGACAAAAAATCTGGAATTGGGGAGCGATCGCCGCTTTAGCGATCTCCATCACTGCTTGTGGTTCTTCTCCAGAGGAGATTGGCTCCTCTCCTTCTCCGGTTAATCCCGTAACTCTCACCCCAGAAGAAGTGCAAAATTATGCCAGAGTTATCCTAGAACTTGAACCCATTCGCCAAGTTGCTCTCGGCCAAGTACAAACTTTAGTTGATAGTGGTGTAGCGCCGATTATTATTTGCACCGATCCCCAGAGTCTTGCCGGTTTATCTTCTGAGGTGACGGAAGTGGTGGTTAATTTCTGTACTCGAGCTAAAGAGATTAATGCCAAATATGGCTTTACTCCTACACGCTTTAATGATATTACCCGTAATTTACCGACGAATGCAGAATTGAAAGCACAAGTTGATGAAGCACTGTTAGCGCAAGTGATGAACCCAGAGACAACTGCACCGGAAACCACTGACTTAGGACAGTAATTTTAAGTTGGGAATGGTTCCATTAACCAAGCAGGAGTTACTGACTGGTTTTGTTGGCGGGATCGCTCTAAAACTTGCCTAAGTATTTTCAATGATAATATAAGTAATGTTTACGATGTTTAAAGGGGGGCGAGAACTGCGATCGGGGGCGATCGTAAAGCCAAACATTTTCCCCTCTTGCACATTCACAATCCAATAGTCTCGAATCCCTACTTTCGTTCTAAATCACTGAATCCTTGAAAACTTCCAGCCACCAGGTCTTGCATCTTGTCTGCAAAATTGGTATAAGATAGTCGCAAACTCCTAAAAAACAGATAACTCTCGCCTTTTATGACTATTGATGAGCTATGGGTATTAATAGGCGCTAAATACCACAAACAATTAAGACCAGTACAAAAAATAGTGCTTTATCAATCCTGGGAGGGATATTCCTTTGCTCAAATAGCCAAACAATCTGGATTTACACAGGATCACCTCAAGAATATCGCATCCAAGTTGTGGTCGCTGCTTTCAGACCTGTTTAACGAGACTCTGACTAAAAAGACCTTCCGTGCCATTCTGGAACCGCGCTCCCTGAGCGTCCTCGAACGAGAACTAATCGCACAAGCAACCCCTCTAATGCGGGAATACCCCCTAGAATCCCCCGATGGTCCCGTTCCCCTAGAGTCTCGGTTTTACATCCAGCGTACCCCGATTGAAGAATTGACCTGCACGGCAATTTCGACACCGGGAAGCCTGATCCGACTCAAATCACCTAAACGCATGGGAAAAACCTCCCTGATGGTGAGGGTATTAGCTCATGCTCGGCAGTTAGGCTACCGCACTGTCTCTCTAAACTTGCAGCAAGTCGATCGGGCGTGTTTAACAGATCTAGATTCTTTCTTACGCTCGTTTTGCCTGATGCTCTCGCGCCCACTGAAGTGGGAATCCAAACTCGACGATTACTGGGACGATTTTTTGGGGAGTAAAAGTAATTGTACCATCTATCTTGAAGATTATTTACAAGCTCACCACAATTCGCCTTTAGTCATTGCTTTAGATCGGGTTGAGGAGCTATTTTTATATCCAATAATTGCCGCTGAATTTTTTGCCATGCTGCGTTATTGGCACGAAAAAGCGAGTTTTGGAGATGGCGAAAGTGAACTCTGGAAAAACTTACGTTTAATCCTGGTTTACTCTACCGAAGAGTACCTCGCTTTGAAGACGAATCACTCGCCGTTCAATGTTGGTTTTGTGCATAAGTTGCCGTTGTTTACGTCGTTTCAGGTTGAAGAATTAGCGGAGCGCCACCAACTCGACCTCTCAGTGGAACAGATAGAGCAATTCATGGAATTAGTTGCAGGTCATCCCTATCTAGTGCGACTGGGATTTTATCATCTTGCTCAACAGACTGTCACTTGGGAAGAATTGATGCAAACGGCAGCAACTGATACTGGTATCTATCACAATCACCTGCACCAACATCTGGCTAGCCTGAAAGTAGATCCCGATTTAGCCGTGGCTTATAAAGAGGTATTGAAGGCAAACCAACCTATAGAGTTAGAGCAGCAATTAGCGTTTAGGTTGCACTGTTTGGGATTGGTGAATTTGCAAGGTTCTGTTGTGTGTTCTAGTTGTCAGTTATATACTGACTATTTTCGAGACTTAAGGTTTGAGTCGATGCAAGGTTTTTTCTATCCAAGCTCGATCAAAAATTGATTCATAAATGCGGTTGCCAACTTGGAGAACACCCCCTTGGTTGATGACTAACCCAGACATGAGCAAGTCTGCTTGTTCGACCTTATCAATAGTGATAACCTCTGTTTTCTCTAAGATTTTCCCATAAATTTCGAGCAGTCTAACCGCTTTTTGTTTATCTTGGAGGAGGTAATCGCGAATGGTTCTTAAATGTTGGGGTTCGTCTTGAGTTTCCCAGTCGGTGAGAATGTGCGATCGCACTAATTCTTCTACCCATTCTCCTTCGCGGTTGCTTGGAACAGTGGAGGAATCGTTGCGGATTAGCTGACAGAGTTTTTGGGTGAGAAAGGGTTGACCTCCCGTCCAAGCTAAGATTTCTGTCAGTAGGGTTTGGGGGTTGGTCACCCGTTCGCTTAACCCATAGAGTAAGGGTTGGACTTCGTGCTTTCTAAAATAGGCGAGTTCAATTTTTTGACCGATGTTAAATGGGGTGCTGCTTTTGGATTGAATGAGTTGATAAGGAGAGGCGGCACCGAGTAAGATGAAAGTGAGGCGGTTATAATCGGGAATTTCGGCTCTTTGATTATAGCAGTAACGGAGGATTTTGAATAAGGGATCGGTATCGAAATCTAGGTTGAGGACGGTGTCTATTTCGTCGATGAAGATGGCAATTTTTCCCGGAATGTTGGGGAGTAAGACGGTTTCGATGAATTCTGAAAAACGTTGGCTCGAGGATAAGAGATCGCGATCGCGCCACCAACTGCGAAGATTAACAGTATCTGAGAGACGAAACGCTTTGACCAATAAATAGGCTAAACCCGCATACCACTGTTCCGGACGGACTTGGCGATCGCTAATTCCAGTCAGATCGATCGCTACGCAGTTAATGCCTGCCTTTTTCAACTGTTTCACCATCTGCACGCGCAAGCTAGATTTTCCCATTTGCCGAGAATTGAGAATCGTGCAGAATTCTCCTTTGATTAAGGCTTTGTAGAGTTGTCTGTCGGCAGAACGGACGACGTAAGTCGGCGCATCCATTGGCAGGCTTCCACCGACTTGATAGTCAAAGGTTGAGGGTTCTTCTCCACTTCTGAGTAACTCGTTTTCGATTTTTAGTTCCGCCTGAGTTAATTTCAGAACTTCTACAGTTTGAGACAGTTCTTGAGTTCGTTCTTCTACTTTTTGTTCGAGACTTTCGCTGTAGTCTTCTAATTGAGCGTAGAGGCGAGCATTTTCAATGGAAATCGCAGCTTGGGAGGAGAGGATTTTTAACAGTTCCAGTCGATCCTTTGTAAAAGTATTAGTCGCCAGACTATTTTCCAGGTAGAGAATTCCGCTAATGTTACTTTGGTTGATCAGGGGAGCACAAAGAATAGATTGGCATTGATACTGTTGAATATAGGGATCGTTCGTAAAGTCTCCTTTATTCATCGCATTGTTTAAAACCACTGTTTCGCCAGTGCGGGCGACATAACGCACTATTTTTGAGGATAGCTTTGGAAACGCCTCTATGGGAATGGACTGCAAAACCAGAACTTGCTCAGAATCAGTTTCTTTGATTGCTTCGATTAATAAATCTTCGTTACTAGGTAAAATGAGAATCCCTCGTCCTGCCCCAGCATTTTCAATGAGAATATTCATTAAAGTTGCGAGTAACTTTTCTAAAGCAATTTCACTGGAAAGAGCATTGGTAGATTTGATTACTGTAGCTATGTCCAGTAACTCCGTGCTACCGGAACTAGTATCTCTGCCCGAAGTATTGGAGATGGTTAAGGTTGAGGATTTGGTAGAAAGAAAAAATTCTGGGTAGCGGGTTTCTATATCTCGTACTTTGGCTACTGCACCCCAGCGCTGGTAGGCGTAATGGGCTTCTTTGAGGTAGAGTTGGGCAATAGGATTTTGGTTTCTACTCAGATAGTATCTGCCTGCGAGTTCGTTGGCGAGGGCTTCTTCGTTCAGGTATTCGTTTTCTTTGGCTAGGGCTATGGCGCGATCGTAGTATTCTCGGGCATCTCCGTTGTTGTCAAGTACTCGAGCGCGTTCGGCTTCCACGAGATAGTATTTGTGCTGGAAATTCATCGGGGCGTGGTGCGCCCAGTTTTCCATTTTGGTTTGATTTGCTGCAACTGTTGCGAGTATTTGTTGGCGATCGTCTTCGTTGAACCTAGGATACACTGCTAGCCGAGCCAAGGAGTCATACATTTGTTGTATTCCTGTCAATATTCCTGCTGGAACATCCATGTATTCTTCTAACTTGACAGCATATTCTAAAGATTCTTTTTCTTGTTGAAATAGAAAGTTAAGCATGAGTTTATTAAAATAAATATGAAGAAATGAACCACTATCCTTTGCTTCTATATGAACAGGCATCATTCTTTGTTCATCATAAACCTCGCCCTTTAAAAGGGTTTTTCCTTCGCTTTTACCCATCAAATTTAGAATGCTTTGCCAGTATATTTTTTGCCAATTTAAAACTATTCCTTGTTTAATCTTATCAATAGCATGAGCATATTGGGCGAACTCTTGTTCCAGAGAACTTAACTCCACACCAATTATGTAGGCATGGAGGCAAGAACAATAACCCGACATTGCTGCAAATGGAAAATCTCCTGTTTCTACTCCCATTTGATAGCCCAAAACCAGCGGAGATAAGGTTGATTTGATATGCTCTTTCAAAAGTATGACATGATCGTAAACCATCAGCAGTACTCTTGCTGCTATTTTTTTGGCATCAAAATGCGACAGAAAATCTAAGGCTAATTGAGCATATTCATAGCCCCGATCTATATCTTCCCAAAAATTACAGAGCCTTTGAGCATAACAAGCATAGCCAA
The DNA here is from genome assembly GCF_982964205.1 of Roseofilum sp. Taxonomy (NCBI): domain Bacteria; kingdom Bacillati; phylum Cyanobacteriota; class Cyanophyceae; order Desertifilales; family Desertifilaceae; genus Roseofilum; species Roseofilum sp. The sequence continues at coordinate 17,678 of NZ_CEZBFX010000063.1, forward strand.
AACCGGTCTCAGTAGAATTACCATATTTTAGAGATAGCCTGATTGTTTGTAAAATAATTAACGAACAGAGATTTGGATCTATAATATAACTAGCAGCAAATGATGAGTTTAGTACTTTCATAGCTGTCAAGCGTAATTTATCGGTCATGATCGGCATTTCCAGCAAATTCGAGTAATTGTGCTTTGCCAATGCCGATTGTGTTTCCTGAAAGGCTTGCGTAACATCCGATTGACTTGGTTTTTCCGGAAAGTAAATCTCTAATAAGTCTAACAGGTATAAAGCGGTATTAAGAGCTTCTTGCGGTTGATTGCGAGCGTAGTATGATTCTATTTTAACTTTATATACTCTAGCTTTATCTAGAAGCGTCTTTGCCTCTTGTTTGACTATTTCAGCTAACGACTCCATATCATCAAAGTTGCCAGATAGGTAAGCTGCTTCAGCAGCTTCTATATATAGCTCTAACGTCAAATCGTAATTATTTTGCCAGCTATCATGTTCTAGCGCTGTAAGACCGATTTTTAGATAGTTAAACGCAGGTTGATAAGCTGCTGAGGCTTTTGCTTTTTTCCCTGCCAGTAGATTTAGGGTTGCTAATTGATCTAGACTCGATCGTTCGCCGATTAATATGCGACCCTTGTTAAGTTGGTTGACAATATCGAATATTTTCCGATCGCGCTCCCCATCGCTCATACTTGCCAAGAGTAACTGTCCCAAGCGCAGATGCACGGCTTGTCGATCGGCTTCTGGAATTAAGGAGTAAACGGCTTGCTGAATGCGATCGTGAACGAACTTATATTCTGCGACTAGCTGATTGAAGAGACCCTCAACCTCAATTTCCATCAGCTTGTAAGCATCGCCGATGGGGACAATAAAACCCTCTCTGAGAGCAGTTCTCAAAACGATTGCTGTTTCTCTGGGCGATCTTTCAAAAACGATCGCTAGGGTTTCTAAATCGAACTGATTGCCTGTGCAAGCTGCTAACTTCAAAACGGTGAGGGTTTCTAGCGGCAACTTTTGTACCTTAAGAGCCATTAATTTGACGACGTTATCTGTTATCTGCCGACCTTGAATTTGCTCTAAATCCCATTGCCACTCGCAGCGATCGCGATTGAAACTCAGCAAGGATTCCCCATACAAATTCTTTAAAAACTCAGTGACAAAAAAGGGATTTCCTCTGGTTTTTTCTCGTACCAACTCTGCTAGGAATTTTACTCGCTCTGCTGCTAAATTGAGGGTATCTCCGATTAACTGAGTTACTTCTTGCAACTCCAAAGGTTGTAGATAAATATTGCTTACTGTCGCTCCTGCCTTTCCAATCTCTTCTATAGTCTGACTTAACGGGTGCGTTTCGCTTACTTCGTTATCTCGATACGCTCCTATGAAGAAGAGATACAGGCTATCTGGGGCAGTTATCAGCCGTTCTAGCAGTTGCAGGGATGCTCTATCCGCCCATTGCAAATCATCTAAGAAAATGACTAGGGGATGTTCAGGTTGGGTAAAAACTGTAATGAAGTTTTGGAAGACGAGGTTAAAGCGGTTTTGGGCTTCGGCTGGCGGAAGTCCTATTACAGGTGGTTGCATGCCCAATATTGCTTCGACTTCGGGAATAACTTCGATTATTACCCCAGCATTGATTCCTAAAGCATCTATAAGCTTCTGCTTCCACTGAGCCAATTTTGCCTCGCTTTCGGTGAGCAGTTGTCGAATTAGAGATCGGAATGCTTGAATAATAGAAGCATACGGAATATTGCGTTGAAACTGGTCGAATTTTCCCGCGATAAAGTATCCATTAGTTTCGGTAATGGGCTTATAGACTTCTCGAACTAAGGCAGATTTACCAATACCAGAATAGCCGGAAACCAGCATCATTTCCCTAGTACTCCGACCAACGCGATTGAATGCGTTTAACAAACTGTTAATTTCTCTGTCCCTTCCGTAAAGTTTTTGGGGAATTTGAAATCTCTCGGAAACATCGTTGCGACCCAGGGGAAAAGTGTCGATCTTGCCTTTTTCTTCCCACTGTCTTTGACATTCCTCTAAATCTGCCTTGAGACCGGAGGCTGAATTGTAGCGGTCTTCGGCATTTTTTGCCATTAGTTTCAGCACGATATCCGAAACGGTTTGGGGAATTTCCGATTTTATTTGGTGGGGGGATACTGGTTGTTTAGCGATATGCGAATGTACGATTTCTAAAGGATCGTCGATGGGAAAAGGCAATTGCCCGGTCAGTAACTCGTAGAAGGTCACTCCCAAAGAGTAAAAATCCGTTCGATAGTCGATCTCTCGGTTCATCCTCCCAGTTTGTTCGGGAGAAATATAGGCTAAAGTTCCTTCCAATGTATTGGGGTTGCAGAAAGTTGTCGTTTCTCGCGACAGCACTGTAGAAATGCCAAAATCGATTACCTTAATTTCACCTGTAGTGGGATTGAGGACGATATTTGAGGGATTAATATCTTTGTGAATAATATATCTTTGGTGAATTTGCCCTATGATGTCAGTAACTAGAGTAGCCATAGTAAGAAAGTTGCTTACCTCGATATGACCAGCTAACTTCAGTTGAACCAAAGATTGACCTCCGAAGTCTTCCAAGACGATCATCAATCGGTCGTGACTTTCTAAGTTATAAACTCTTACGATTCCCTCTAATCCTTCCCCGTTCAGATTTTTGATAATTTCATACTCCCGCTTAAACCCTGCAATTGTTTCTGGTGGGGGATAAGCGTGCTTTAAAATTTTGATTATAACAGGTTGCTGATTTTTTTTATCAATAGCTGAATAAACGATTGAGTTGCTACTTTCATATAATTTTACTCCTACTTGATAGTTGGACCAGACAAATATCATAATTTTTTTCTATATTATATTCAAATCTGTCTATCGTAAGTAGAATGATTCCTATATTGCTAGCGAAAAGCATCCTTAAAAATCAAGAAATCTCCTAGACTTGTGGTAGAATTCAATACGATACAAATAATTGGGATGCTAACGGTAAAACCATCGATATCGCCTTAAAAAGAGATCGTATTGCTACCAAGATCTAGGAGAAGCAAATGAAGCTACAAACGCATGAGCGCCATTAGGTTTTTAGAGTTGCAACCTTGACTTTACAATTCTGAATTTAGCCCCGATAGTTTTGGATCGAATCCGAATCTGATGGCTCTGATGGCTCTGATGGATCGGGATCTGGAAATGGATCTTCAACTGGGTCTGCGGCGGTTATAGCCAACACGGATAGATCCCGACCTAAGGCTATAGCAATGTCGTCCTTCTGTCCCCTCTTGATGAGCTGTTTATCCAATTCTGCTAATCCTGATGCCTCCAGTAATTGCTTTGGAGTGCCAGCAAAAGCTAATTGTTTTTCGGGAGCTACAGCTAAGTCTGCCAAGAAATTGACTAAATTGTTCAACTTTATGCCTCCTTTTGAACTGTTTAAATGTTTATTTTCCTTGATGCCAAGATAGCATTAACATTGATGCTCAAAGATTTTATTATAGGTTAGTGTCTTCGAGCATTCGTATTAGAATCTCTCTTTTCTACCTTCTTATGAAGTCTTTTGATTCCTTCGATCCTCCATCATTTGTATTTCCTCTAATAACTTTATAGAGAATTTATGGCTGGTTACAGCTATGCCCTGGTCATGTTGTATGCTAGCAGCCTGAGCAGAAACCTGCTGACTGATTGGATCGTAGATGGTGTTATCTAGCCGAACGGCAATGAGCATATCAGTCGTTACTTTCTGATATTTTTCTACTACGAACTCATAGGCTTCTATTTTCTCGCGAGCATTTGTCATATCTTGAATTTCTGCGAGCTTCTTTGATATCATTCGCCCATGAGTTGCCGCACGCATGGCAAAAGCAAACGCATAATTGCTCGCTCGGTTAATAGCTTCTGAAAAATCCCGTTCTGCACTATCGTAATCATTAAGATAATAGTAAGCCCAACCACGATGAGCGAGAGCCCAAGCGTAATCGGGGTTATTTTCAAGGGCTTTATTGTATGTGGCGATCGCTTGTTCGTAGTTGTTCGCCTGGAACCAATACTGACCTAGCTTCGCGAATGCCCAAGGATAACTATCTTTTCTGAGTGAGATTGCCCTGTCTAAATCATCTTTGCCGCCAGGAAATTCGATGCCGAATTGCTCTACCTTTGCTGCTCCTCGGTGAGCCCAAGCCCAAGCATACCCAGAATCTTCATCAATTGCTTGTGTAAAAAAGTTTATGGCGCTGTCATATTCTTTGAGCAGACGACGCCTCTCACCTTCCATCGCCAAAGCTAATGCTGTTCGTGACATTTATAACCTCCCTAGTGTGATGCTTGTCTTTGTCCTACTTGCTCAACATTATAGAATGACTCTTGGCCATTAGAACAAATATTTGTAACCTTTTGAAAACGAGGTTCTTGATGTAAATCAAGCCAGGCAAAATCGTGACAAGCTCTGCGCCTGGAAAAATAATCTCCGACTATGGATTCTTCCAGGTAAGCAAGGGCTTCGTCCTTTCTTCCCTGAGTAGCTGCCAAACCCCCAAGCTCGTAAATAATAGCACTAGCTTCCGAACCACTAGCAGCCAATTTAGCTTGCAAAACTGACTTGGCTCGCTCTATTTCTGGCAAAGCCTCGTCTAATCCCTTCCAGCGAGCTTTGAGAGTTGCAATCCAATAAAGAATTAAACCATCTTCTGGGTCTTTTTCTAAAGCTTGCTGGTAGTGTTCCATTGCTTCAGCATATCGTCCAACAAAACTGAGAAACAACCCTCTTTCGGCGAGCCAATTTTCTTTAATAATGCTCTTGTCTAGAGCAATGGCCCGGTCGAATTCCACCAGAGCTTCCTCGTAGCGCCTCAGCATTTCGTAAGTTCGGCATCTATAGGCGATCGCCCAAGCATAATCGGGTTGCAATTCGATCGCGCGATCGAGGTCTACCAAAGCTTCCTCATAATGTTCGATGCGCTCATAAGTTACGCCACGATGGGCTAGCGCCCAAATGTAGTTGGGCTGTAGCTCTATTGCTCGATTAAAATCCTCTATAGCTCCCTCAAAAGCGTCCATCAAAAAAGAAGTTTCTCCCCGGTGAGCCAACGCCCAAGCATAGTCTGGCTTTAACTCTATTGCTCGGTTAAAATCTTCCAGAGCTTCCTGATAGCGCTTCATGAGCCGATAGGTTTCGCCTCGCCCCGCCCATGCTTTAGCATTTTGGGGATCGTTAGTGATATCCCTATCTAACTCCTCTAAAGTTTGTCCATTGTTTCCCATCATTTCTTTCTAGGTCTATTTTGTCCCTAAAGATCCATTCCCAAACGCTCTACCATCTCCATATCTATGGCCAATGGTGGGTTGGGCGGCATGTATAGAGTGGAGCTTTCCGTCACCTTCGCTTCCGGTAACTTCTCCAAAGGTATTCTCTGGATCGATGGCTCGCAAACTGGGTGATAAACTGCTGCTTCATAGACTATTGCCTCGCTATCGGAAGCGTAATAATTTTGCAAAACTTCTGTCAATACGTGTAACCCGCGTACATGCCCTCCTTGCTCATAAAAACCACGATTTCCTACCAAAGCAATCTGCCACAAAATCAGAGCGCTAGTTGGGTCAAACTTGCGCCGCCTAATCAGGAAATCTGTTGCCTCAAAACTCTGACAGCCGCGCTTGCCCGGATCTAGACTTAAATCAGCAAACAAGCAATCTTCTGCTGAAATACCCGGCAGCATCTGTGCTCTAAATCCTTCTTGTCTGGCTCGTCTGAGAGCCTGATGAGCTGAATCGGCAAAGACACCGGGATGACCGTAGAAAACCACACAAACATTTAGACCGCGATGCACTTCTGCCAAAATGCACTCTACCATCTGGACATAAGTCTCTTTACGCTGCCGATTGTTTCGATTGTAAGGTAATGCTTCTGCTGTAGAGTTGACGGAGACTAGCCATTGTGCTGTTGCCGGATCGGCTACAGCATATAACACTTTATCAGCCTGTTCGATCCAAGCTTTTGCCGCCAAGGTTACTTGACCGACAAATTGGATTCCCGTCCCGACAATCGTTAAACACCCCGATTTCACACTCAACCTACTTAGTTATTTTTCCGTATAATTTTACTTGGGAGGCGATCGCCCTCTAGCCCTATGTCCCCAACCTTGTCACTCAAAGGCTTCTGCCCAAACCCACTCCACAAGAGTCCAATCTGCTGGCTTTTCATCTTAATTCACCATCCCCAAACGTGCCATCATTTCCCGATTGAAAGGAATTTGTCCTTGCGGAGGAACATAAAGGGTGGACACCTCACTCACCAGGGCTTCTGGTAACTTAGATAAGGGCATCGGCTCAATAATCGGCTGACAAACCGGATAATAAACAGCGGCTTCATAGACAATGACTTCATGGTCGCGATCGTAATGCTTTTCTAACACCTCCGTCAAAACTTTTAGACCCTGGGAACCCCGTTCGGCTTCAAAAAAGCTAAAATTCCCAATCAACCCAATCTGCCACAAGATTAACGCGCTCCTGCGGTCAAATTGGCGATCGCGAAGCAGAAAATCCGTCGCTTCAAAACTCTGACATCCATACTGTCCCGGATCGACTCCCACATCGGCAAATAGACAATCGGATGCCGATATTCCCGGTAGCATTTGTGCCCGGAATCCCTCCTCTCGTGCCTGCCGAATCGCCTCACGAGTTGGATTAGCAAAAACTCCAGGATGACCGTAGAAAACTGCACACACATCCAATCCTTGGCGAACAGCATTGAGCATCACCTCCACCATTTCACCATAGGTTTGTTTGCGCCATTGATTGTTGGTATTGTACGGAAGACTTTCGGCGGTTTCGTTGAGCGATCGCAGCCATTCAGCCGTTGCCGGATCGGCTACAGCATACAAGACTTTATCAGCCTGTTCGATCCAAGCCTTTGCCGCCAAGGTTACTTGACCGACAAATTGGATTCCCGTCCCAACAATCGTTAAATAACCCGATTTCAAACTCGACCTACCTAATCATTATTTCCATATCATTTTGCCTGGGAGGCGATCGCCAGAGAACCAGCGATGGAACCGAAAGCGAATTGAAGCGCGATCGGATTTTAGTTTTAACAGTGTCTCCTCAACCTTGTCACTCGAACGCTTAAAAAATCACACTAGGGTTTGATTTTCAGCCAGTGTTACCAGCCATTTGAATCTCAGTTGCTAGCTGTAAATTTGCGGTCAAGTGATGTCATTTATCTATCTCAACACAAACCCCTGAAAATTGCAAGACCTTTTCCAAATTATTTTTTTTCTAGCCTTGTTGAATGACAAAGTTGAATGTCTGATGACATAATCTGGTCGTACATGTTCAAGACGATTCTATTGATCGGTTTCTGACAAGAATTCTAGAATTGACTCAGGACAAGGGTTTTCTGACAACCGAGAACCGTCTACCTCTAGGGACTGTAAAGCTTTTTAGTTATTTGCCCTGCTTGATAGCACTTTCCAGCTAGCCTCAGCATTCAATAAAGGCGGGATCATACTGGTTCGGCGGATATCCGGACGGAGGATAGCTCGACGGATTTCCTCTGCTGTAGCCTGGGGAAAAAGGGACCATAGCAAGGCAGCCGTTCCACTGACAAAAGGTGCGGCTGCGCTAGTGCCAGTCATTGGCATATATCCGCCACTCGAAGAGGTACTAATCGTATTCACCCCTGGTGCCCTCAGTCCCGATTTCCCTACCGATATGCCGCTATTCGATTTAAAATGCCAGTCTCCTTGCATATTGCAGGCAGCGACTGGAATCGTCCAAGGATGGTCAAACAGAGCCATTTGCCCAATTCGACCTTGATTGCCAGCCGCTCCAACGATTAAGACTCCTTTTTGAAGGGCATAATCGAAAGCCTCCTGGAGAAAAGGTTGCTCTTGGAGCGACGTGGTGGGTAGGCCCAAACTAAGATTGATAATCTTAGCTCCAGCGTCGATCATTTCCCTCAGGGCACAGGCAAGAGTCTCGGGAGTAACTTTGAGGCATTGCTCAAAATCCGCCGTATCGCATAAGATAGGCTTCACCAATACCGTACAATCCGGGCACAGCCCTGGAGCTTGGGAACCTCGTTGGGCACAGATAATTCCTGCGACAAAAGTTCCATGCACGCAGCCGATACTCTCTTTAGTTTGGCCAATCACCTCTGATGCGGCAGGGAGCGTGCGTAGGGAAGCCGCTTGCAAATCTTGATGAGATTCTTCTACAGGGCCATCAATGATTCCTACTACGATTTCAGGTCGCCCAGATGTAGCCGCCAATAGCGGTTTGATATTAATAAGTTCTAAATAATTAGCCATTTTTTGAGACAACACTTTTAGGTTTTGCCAACAACCGCAGGGAACTTCCGAGAAAAGCCGGCAAGAGGGGAATCAAGGTGCGATCGCACTAAAGCCAAATCAGTAGTTTTGAAACCCACGCAGGTAGATTATGTCTGTGTAGCAGTGGTTTTAATCGCCCTACTTTTCTTCTGACTTACCTCCCCATCCGTCCCCAGAAAGTAGCTACTCAACTTCTCTTGGAGGATTTTCCGTGCCAAAGATATCCGCTTGCAAACATTCTCGTAGGTGATACCTTGGACTTCAGCAATTTCTGTATGGGAGAGCTGTTGATAAAAATGCAAGATAAACGTATGGCGCAACCTTTTCGGTAAAGAAGCGATCGCCTCCCGAATCACCATCGCCTTCTCTTCGTTCTCCAAAACCTTTTCCGGGGTATCCACCGCACTTGTCGGGCCCCCATTCTCCGTTTCTCCCACCCATTCAAGACTATCTACACCCGCCGCTTCCCCAGAGCGTTTGCGAATAATATCGATACATAAATTGCGAGTTACCTGCATCAGCCAAGCTTTCAAATTGTGGATTTTCCCCACATACTTCAGCACCTTTTCCCTAGCCTTCAGCATCGCCTGGCTCAAAGCATCTTCCGCATCCGTAGAATTATAATTCATCAACTTCAGACAGCAGCGATACAATGGGTCGTGCATTTCCTGCCAGAGTTGCCAAAACTGGGAGACAATCTCATCGAAGCCCTTCACCGCACTGCGATCTTGATGCAAATTTTCCGTCAGTAAATCGCGCTTTTTTCGTCTCAGTTGTACAGGGTTATCCGAGCCAATTTCACTTGCTTTGGCATACATCATAAGTCTTCTGTCTTTCTGGAATTTGATTAATTTTGGCTAGATTTGGGGAGGAGGGTCAAGATGGTAAAAGTAACGTGTTAAAAGAGCTAAGAATTGGTGAGTCCGTTTGACGGGTCTGGGGCGCACTGCTTCTGAACATAACTCCCTAGGAGCTGCTTGTTTGCGGTATTGATATGAAATTCGCATGGGTTACTTTTTACCCCTTTTTCCTCGGAACCAATCGGGCCAAACTCGACAAAATTCCCAAAAGAACGGACAAGACACCTCTAGATATAATTAGGAATTATGTTTTCTCTCTTTTATGATTACTTTAGTCGATGGCAGACTGATTTTTTTAGGGGTCAAGACGAAAAAGGTAATTGAGGTGTAGCGACCTGCAAGCACGATGAGGTTGATTATAGCTTTACTCCTTAAGATTGCAGCCATGGAATAAGAATCTGGGCAGTTGCTGGAGCGAGTAATACCCCATTACGGTAATGGCCGGTGGCAAGCCATACCTGTTCGTGACCGGGAAGTTGACTAATAACGGGAGCCGGTTGATTGTGGGGACGGGGGCGTAAACCTGACCATTGCTCAGTCATATTTAAATGTTGCAGACCCGGACAAAAGGCGATCGCCGCTTCCTTCACTTCATTGAGCAACTGCTCATCTGCCATCACCTCACCCTGTTCATCGGGAAATTCTACCGTAGCGCCCACCCAATAGCCACCGACTCCTGACGGCACGACATGTACATCACCAGAGGTAATAGCAGGTTGAAAGTCCGGATCGCCTAAAATTTCCCCCTCATAGGCGATCGCCTGGCCCAAAACTGGGCGAATATCTAGAGGAGTCTGTAAATATTGAGCCAGGAATGGACTGCCTAAACCCGCCGCAATAATCACCCGAT
>NZ_CEZBFX010000064.1:0-27695 GCF_982964205.1 Roseofilum sp.
GGCGATCGCCAACTGATAGGAACTGGAGGATATCATCCCATATCTAAAGGGTACAAAGCTGTAGAAATTCGCAAAATGTATTTATTACCCTCCGCCCGTGGACAAGGACTTGGCTCTTTTCTCTTAGACACTTTAGAATCAAGGATTCAATTCCAAGGGTATCAACAGATTTGGGTAGAAACAGCCTCCGTCCTCCAAGAAGCGATCGCCCTCTATGAGAGCAGGGGATACCAGAGAGCAACCGGAGTCGAAACCCCTCGCTGCGATCGGCTCTACATCAAAACCCTCTTGACCTAACTTAACATTTGCCCAGTACGCCATCCAAGACAATAATAAAGCTGTACACATACTCTGAAACATACGTTGCATGACTACAGCCGGACTCACCTCTAACCTCATTAACGGTATCCTCTCCATTAAACCCCTCGCCACCTTAGCCAAACACCAAGCCCGCAAAATGATCATTAAACGCGCCGAAAAAATTGGCGTTCCTTGGCGAGAAGAAGTCAAAACCCTGCAAACCATTGATTGGACTCCCCGACTACAAACGATCCAAAACCCCAACATCACCTACCCCGCCTATTACCTCCAACCCTTCCATGCTTACGAGCAAGGCGATCTCTGTTGGGAAGCCGCCTTAGAAGCAGAAGTCGCCGCCAAAGCAGTTCATGCCCAACTCTGGAAAGATGCCGGAGCCAAAGGAGATGAACGCTTACGCCAAACCTATCATCAAATCCTACTCGAACAGCTAACCCCCGCGCCCCAAGATATTCTAGATGTCGGCTGTAGCATTGGCATGAGTACTTTTGCCCTCCAAGACACCTATCCTAACGCCACCGTTACCGGACTGGATTTATCCCCCTACTTCCTTGCTGTAGCTGGATATCGAGCTGAACAAAGACAAAGCCAGCAAAAAACAAAAACGCCCAACTCTTGGATTCATGCCCGTGCAGAAGAAACCGGACTTCCCGACGCTTCCTTCGATCTTGTTTCCCTCTTTCTCATTTGCCATGAATTACCCCAACAAGCTACCCATCAAATTTTCCGCGAAGCTCGGCGTATTTTGCGTCCCCAAGGTCATCTTGCCATTATGGATATGAATCCCCACTCCAAAGTTTATGAAACCATGCCACCCTATGTCTTTACTCTACTCAAAAGCACAGAACCTTGTATGGATGAATATTTTAATTTAGATATTGCACAAGCCTTAATCGATGCTGGGTTTCAAGCTCCCTCAATTCAACCTAATACCATCCGCCATCGCACCATTATTGCCCAACGAACTGAATAAGAGATTGAGCTTCAGATCCGAGTAAGAGCAAAGCAAAGTATGGTTGACTCAATGAAGCCGTTGCTTTAACCTTATTCACTCCCTATGCTGATCCAATCTTTATCATTGTAGTGGTTCTAGCAATGGCTTCTCTGCTCATAAGTATCATGAAGTTGTCTATGTAACTACTCAAGCAGAGAAATTTAGGTGATTTTTTTACTGCAACTCATAACATCACAAAGCGCTGTAAGGCTTTGTACTCCATAGAAAAGAGAATCGCTATACCGATAATTTCCTGCCATAAATCCATGAATATACTGGGTATTTCATCTAAACAAAAAACATCGTTTACCAAGCTTCTCATTGATTTAACCATATTGTTTTTTCTCACTCCTCTCGCGAGCAATCGATTCGGTTATTTAATTATTAGCTTTGGATTCTTGATGACCAACCTTTTGGTTGTCAACACCTTGTCTATGCCAAAACTATGGATTTATATCTTAAGACTTTTAGCTGGATTATCATTTATCTTAGATATTCTTTATTTTGAAGGAAGTATTATTTTAAATACCTTGACAAATCTGGTTGCTCAAATCTCCTACGCCAGTTTTCTGATCCTAGCAATCCTTGCTATAGGCAGCAGGATTTTTAGTCAAATCAGAGTCGATCTAGATGTCATCAATGGAGGAATTTGTATTTTTATCCTGTTGGGATTTCTCTGGTTAATGTTTTATCAGATTATTTTGATATTCGATCCAGATGCTTTCCATCTTTCATCCTCAGTCTTAGAGCTAGAAAATGGCTATGAAATTGTCTACTACAGTTTTACAACTTTAACAACATTAGGCTATGGAGATATTGTACCCGTTAATAAATTTGCTATGACTTTGGCTATTTCAGAGGCAATAGTAGGGTTAATGTATCCATCTATTTTTATTGCTAGATTAGTGGGTCTGTATACCACACAAGCTAAAGCTAATGAAGATCGCTCAAACATAAGCTAATATCAAATTCTTACAGAGCTTTGCGCTCTAGTAGAAGAAGTGAACAACAGACTAAATTTAGTTTTGAGCTTATCCAAAACTGACGTTTTTTAAGTGGAGGTTTCTAGGGAAATGAGATAAGATTCTAAAAGAAGTTTGGCAATGGTAAAGATAGGGAATTTTTGCGATCGCCTTCGCCAATGAAGTTAAAGTCTAATCTTAATAAACCCTAACTAGCTTTCACTCGCATCAACACTTGTCCGAACTCAATGGGTTGGGCATTTTCCACCAAAATTTCTACCACCTCTCCAGAAACTTCCGCCTCCAGTTCATTCATCAACTTCATCGCCTCAATAATACATACCGTATCCCCTACCTGAATCTGAGCGCCCAGTTCCGTAAATGGAGCTTCATCAGGAGTTGCAGCGCGATAGAATGTACCTACCATTGGTGACTTAATCTCTTCTAACTTTTGTTCTAGAGGAGGTGGAGAGACTTCAGTTGCTGGAGGCACTGTTGGAGAACTTGGTGTCGGTGGCACCACTGGAGTTTGGACAACTGGGGGAGATACGGCAATCTGAGAAACACTGGTTACCGTTCCAGTTTCTCCTTTACGAACTGTCAACTCAAAGGCATCACTCTTTAACGTCAACTCCGCCACATCGGTTTGACTTACAGTAATAATTAACTCACGGAGTTCGTCAAAGTTCAAATTCACAGTTTCTTCACCCTTTCTCTAGTGTTTGGAATACAATCGTTTTAACCCGTTTGGTTAATGCCGTTACTTTTCTCGACCTAAGTACTCATCATTGCGGGTGTCAATTTTAACTTTTTCTCCAATGGAGATAAACAAAGGAACCATAACCGTTGCGCCGGTTTCCACAGTAGCTGGTTTCGTTCCTCCTGTAGCCGTGTCTCCCTTGACTCCGGGATCGGTTTCCGTGACTTCTAAAACGACAGAATTGGGTAATTCTACCTCTATCACTTTCTCGCCCCAGGTAAGGACATTCACTTCCATTTCTTCCTTAAGATATTTGACGCGATCGCCAATTTGGGATTCATTCAGGCGACTCTCTTCATAAGTCTCCATATCCATGAATACAAACTGATCCGCTTCTCGATAAGTAAACTGCTTCGTTCGCTTCTCTAGATTGGCTTGAGGAACTGTTTCACCGGCGCGGAAGGTGCGCTCAACCACACTTCCTGTTTGGGCATTCTTCAGCTTTGTCCGCACAAAGGCAGATCCCTTACCTGGTTTAACGTGCAAGAACTCGATTACCCGCCATACACCGCCATCGAGTTCAATGGTCACGCCCGTTCTAAAATCGTTACTCGAAATCATAAAAACGCTGGGTCGATTTAGATTATGCAATCATTGGCATCCTATTTTAACTCCCGTTGGGCCTTTTGTTTAAGTTTGTTGGGGATGGGAGGATAGGGGGATGGGGAAGATTGCCTTTTGCCTCTTACCTATTCCCTATTCCCTACGTCGTGTATTCAGCGTTAATCTTGACGTAATCGTAGCTAAGATCGCATCCCCACGCTTTGGAGGTTCCCGGACCATTGCCGATGGAAACACCGATTTTAACGGTATCGGCTTGCAAATATGCACCTTGGGCAGCTTGTTTCATGTATGCGCTGGCAGCATCGCGGTCGAAGGTGAGGGGTTGGCCATTCTCCATCATCTTGAAGTCGCCTAACGTAATATTGAGGTTTTCTGCTTCAAAGTGGACTCCAGCACGACCGGCAGCAGCCGCAATTCTTCCCCAGTTGGGATCGCGGCCAAAAATGGCCGATTTGACAAGGGATGAGCCGACAATGGTTTTAGCTACTTGACTAGCCGCTTCTTCGTTATCTGCACCAGAGACTTCGACTTCGAGTAAACAGGTTGCACCTTCTCCATCACGGGCGATCGCCTTGGCCAAATATTGGCATACTGTGGTTAACATGGCTTCGAGTTTTTCGGCTTCCGGCCCCATGCTGGTAATGGCGGGAGTGCGAGATTGACCATTGGCTAGGGCAATCAAACTATCATTGGTGCTGGTATCGCCATCGACGGTAATTTGGTTAAAGCTGCGGTTCGCTGCTCGGCCGAGCATTTCTTGCCACAGATGAGGGGAAACTGTAGCATCACAGGTGACGAAGGCTAACAGGGTGGCCATATTGGGATGGATCATCCCAGACCCTTTGGCAATACCACCAACGCGGACGGGGCGATCGCCAAATTCGGCTTCTAGAGCGATCGTTTTTGGCACTAAATCCGTGGTCATAATGGCTTTAGCAGCGGTATCTGAGCCTTCACTCGATAAACTGGAGACCACTTGGGGAATACCAGAGCGCATGGCCTCCATTTTAATTCGCTGACCAATGACACCAGTAGACGCTAAAAGGATCGACTTCGGATCGATATTGAGAGCTGTGCCTAACAGCGATGCACTCTCTAGAGCATCATTCCATCCAGCTTCCCCTGTCGCTGCATTGGCTTGACCAGAGTTACAGAGAATGGCTTTAGCGCTCGCTTTCTTCTCCAAACGCTGACGACAGTAGTCTACACAAGCAGCACGGACTTGTACCGTGGTAAAGACTCCTGCGGCGATCGCTTCCACATCCGATACAATCAACGCTAAATCCGGTTGTCCTGAAGGCTTTAAACCTGCTGTAATGCCTGCGGCTTGATACCCCTTCGGTGCAGTGACTCCGCCTTCTATGACTTGCCAATCTGACATACCTGTAAATTCCCCTGCTGTCAATCGGTACGAAAGGCAATTATAGCGCTTTGCGCTGGTAATGGGTAATAGCAAGGCAATAGGGAGACCCAGATGTCCTCGATTCCCTATTCCCTAAATTCCAAAAAAAATAAGGAGAGCCACAGGACTCTCCCTACCATCAGGGTGCATCTACTTATCATATTATTACATAGTAGGGGTGTGGGGTAAAACCCCTTTTTATAATTTTTTGATGAAAAAATTGGGGCGTTTTAAGCCCCATTTTCGTACAAAAATCAGTGTTTTTTCTGATTCTATTTATTTCGATCCCTAGAAGATGAATTAATTCATGGAATATACTTCAGGGTTATCTTGGATAAAGGAACGGCTGTCCTAGCAAAACAGCAGAATTTAGATTGATATTTCAGTATTACTATGGAGACAGCTACGGACTGGAGATCTCGGCAGTAATATCAAGAAATGATGAAGCTCAAGCATCTAACTGCTTGGCTAAGAGTTGGTTGGTTAACTTTGGATCGGCTCGACCTCCAGTTTTCTTCATCATTTGCCCTACAAAGAAACCTTTGAGCTTGGTTTTACCATTGCGGTACTGCTCCAGTTCCTTGGGATGAGCGGCTATTACTTCGGCGATCATGGCGTTGAGGGTTTCGGGATCGGAAATTTGGGTTAACCCCTTACTTTCAACTAATTTTTCCGGCGATCCACCTTTGGTGAGTAATTCCGGGAGCAGATCCTTGGCAATTTTCGAGCTAATGGTTTTGGCTTCAATGAGCTTGATTAACTCAGCTAAGGCTTCTGGACTGAGGGCAATTTCAGTGATTTTCACTTTCTCGGCATTGAGATAAGCGGCAATATCGCCCATAATCCAGTTTGCTGCCAGTTTGGGGGTTCCACCAGCCGCGAGGGTTGCCTCGAAAAAGGTCGCCACGCTGCTATCATCGGTGATTACGCGAGCATCATAGGAGGATAAGCCTAACTCGGTTTCATAGCGATCGCGTTTTTGTGCGGGTAATTCGGGTAATTCTCCCTTCCATTGGGAGAGTCGATCCGCAGAAACCTGAAGTGGGGGTAAATCCGGTTCAGGAAAATAGCGATAGTCGCTCGATCCTTCCTTACTCCGCATACTGATGGTGCGTTGCGCTCCTTCTTCCCACAGGCGAGTTTCTTGGAAAATTGGCTCTCCGGCTTCAATGGCTTCAATTTGCCGTTCAATTTCATAATCAATAGCTTTTTGAATGGCGGTAAAGGAGTTCATATTCTTAATTTCCACCTTCACGCCAAACTCTTTTTGTCCCACAGGACGCACGGAAATATTCACATCGCAACGCAGCGATCCTTCTTGCATATTGCCATCGCTAACGCCCAGATAGCGGACGATGCGGCGTAATTCTTGGGCATATTCAGCCGCTTCTTCGCCAGAGCGTAAGTCGGGTTCCGAGACAATTTCAATCAGAGGAATGCCTGCCCGATTGTAGTCTACGAGGGAGAAGGTGGAACCGGAAAGGCGATCGCTCCCTCCATGGACTAATTTCCCCGCATCCTCCTCCATGTGCAAGCGGGTAATGCCGATTTTTTTTCGTTGCGGTTTCCCCTCTTTATCCGCTAACTCAATTTCCAGCCACCCATGTTCGGCAATGGGGAGATCGTATTGAGAAATCTGATAGTTTTTGGGCAGATCGGGATAAAAATATTGTTTGCGATCGAACTTGCTGTATTCGGCGATCGTGCAGTTCAGGGCTAAACCCGCTTTCACGGCATATTCTAAAACCTTCTGATTCAAAACCGGCAACACCCCCGGTAAACCCAAGCAAATGGGATCGATATTCGTGTTCGGTGTTGCACCAAAGGCTGTGGAGGAATAGGAGAAAATCTTGGTTTCCGTACTCAGTTGGCAGTGAGTTTCCAAACCAATAATCGCTTCATACTCGGTTTTTGCAGGTGCAGCAGTGGCCATAGGTGAAGTCTTCTTTTAAGTTCAGGTTAACTTCCATTATCGCCGATCTGTGGGGGATGAGGGATCTTTTTCATGGGTGTTGTAGATTAGCCCTCTTCTGTCACTCTCCGAGAATGAAGATAGAATAAAATAGAGTATCAATAGCTAAAAGCGAGATAGATCAATGGATGTAGAGTTACAGATCTTAAAACATTGTTCTTATTTATGGAGGGGATTTAATAAATTGATTAACACCGTTAATCAATTTCAATCCTTTTATCCTTCCGGATAATTGGCAGATTTCCTATTCATTGAACTCGGAGAGTGACAGAAGAGGGATATTTTAGATTTTGATAACAAAATTTTAGATCCCTGGAAAAAGTTTTTGAGATTATTTGCTGATTGAGTGGGATTATAAGCTATCAATTTATACTTTTTCTAAACATTTTTTTGCCTGTTCTGATTCATGGGAAATAAATTGAGCAGGTCGGACATATTGATTCAAGATTCTCTCTATCCGATCTAGTCCAATTTCTTCCATGAAATCCACTCTTCTCTCCTCAACCAACAAATTCGTTTTTTCTATGTAGTTTCCAATTTTAGAGCCAAGTCTATCAATTCCTATATTAGGAACACCTAAAATGTCAGCTAAAATAATCGAGTGCAATCGATTTCCGAAATGAAAATCCATGGCACTGAGAATCTCGATAAACTCTTCTGGCTCTTCCCATGAGTGTAATTGATAGTTCTGCTGGGGTAGATATTTCTTTAACCGTTCATGGAATTGATTATCATTTCTTTCTGTTCCCACATGACCGGGGAGTAAATGAATCACTGAATTGTATTTTTCAATCACAGGTAAAAGTTGATGCGCATAGAACTCGCCTCTACCTTCTCCCCACCAAAATTTACCAGAAAATGAAATATTTTGCAGTTGATTATTGGTTTTAGATTGAATATAATTGTGGTAAATATTTAAATCAATAAATACTAAATCCCCACCTAGGTAAATTGCCTCTTTATTTTTAAAGTAATTAGAGGCTATATCATACGATGACCGATCGCGCACATACAAAAGAGATGATTTTTGGAAAATATCATAGCTTTCCTCTTGGACTTCCGCATCAACCGCTTCTAAACCAATTCCCAGAAAGCCAAACTTTTTCCCCATTAGTCTAGATAAGGACTGGATTCTCAACAAATTCGTTGGACGATCTCGAATATTAACCGTCCCTCCTCCCCAAAAAATTCGATCGCTCTTGAGAATTAAGAGAAGTTTTTGTAACTTCGATAATTTTTCTTCACCATAAAAGGTGACTTTTTCATTGTTTTTAGGGTAATAATCTTCTTTGCAGAGAATGAAGATATTAACGACATCAGATCGACAGGAAAAATAGTTACTGAGTTGCTTGACAAATAAATCATCTCCAATATTCCTCTGTCCATAATATCCCATCAGCAAAATATTCATGGATTTTCCTCGGTAAACTTTGTAGAATTATTATATCCCATCTTAAGAGAACTCTTTTGTTGCCCGACTGTCACGCTGAGACCCAATGATTAAAAACTCATACTATTCCAGGTTTCTGCGGCATCTGATATTGCTCGATCGACCGTTTTTTCGTCTAACATAGCGGCTTGTAGGTTGTCGTAAAGGGCTTGTTTTAATTCAGTTAATCCTTTCATCGCGGGAATTAAAACTTCTGCGGAGTCTAATTGTTGGGAGCTGATTAAGCGGGCAGTTTCTACGGGAGTGGATTGGGGAGTCGATTTGAGTTGACTTTGATACTCTTGTACGGATTCTACCGTAGAGGGTAAGACATGGGCGGCTTCGGTAAAAGCCAGTTGGTTTTCAGGGTTGGTAACGAAGAGGGCAAATTTGAGGGCGTTTTTGGGTTGATCGGTTTGACGAGGGATGACTACGTTCATGACGGCAACGTTGATTTTACCGGTATTTCCAGTGATTTGGGGAGAACTTTGGGTGACTTCGGCAATGGTGGGCGCGTTGGTGGCGATCGCATTCATAAATTCTGGGCCAGAGAATAATAGTGCCACTTCGCCAGCTTGGTATAATTCAATGGCTCGCCGATGTCCCTGGGTTAGCACTTCCCTGGGTAACCAGCCTTTTTGGTATAAATCCACCCAATATTGAAAGGCGGCTTTACCTTCTGGGGTATTAAACGCAGCTTTGCCTTCCTCATCCACTAACGTCACCCCCATTTGTACCATGGACTCTAGGACTTCCGAGGAATCTTCAGGGACAAAGGTGACAAAAAAGGCAAATTTTCCAGTTTTTTCTTTCACCTGTTGGGCGACTTGTGCCAACTGAGCATAGGTTTTCGGAGGTTCCGTAATGCCCGCTGCCTGTAAAATGGATTGATTATGTAGAGTGATGCGGGTGGTGAGATACCAGGGTAAACCGAATGTCATCTCATTGAGGGTATTGGCTTTCCAAATACCAGGTAAATAGAGAGAGCGATCGCCCTCACTAATACGCTCCTCCAGGGGCAACCATGCTTGACGAGCCGCCAACGTAGAAGCAAAATTGGGATTCAGATTCACGACATCTGGAGCCGTTTGTGCTGCCACAGCCGTTAAAATTTTACTCTCCATGGCTGCCCAAGGTACATCCACCCAACGAATCGTTATTCCTGGATTTTCAGCCTCAAACTCGGCAATCAAATCATTGAAATAATCCGTAAACTTAGGTTGTAATTGCATCGTCCAAAATTCCACTTCCCCGGAAGCAGAATCCTTGGGTTGGGGCGTGCCACAACTGATGAGCCAAGTCAGACAAAAGGCGATCGCCATCCATACCCAAAACGACTTGCGACGAAGAGAAAATATCATACACCCACCTAAATTAGGAGAAGCTCTAATTATCAAGCATCTAAGCTCAATAATCAATTGACCGATACATTAAGCCACAATTTAAGCTATAACAGGAATATTACAAACCTCTTCTTGAATCAAGAGGCGATCGCCCGACTCCAGATTAGGTTCAGGACTGTTGACTAAATGTTTAGATCATCAACTATGTACAGCTTAGTCTAAGTCTGTCATAGTTGGTCTAAAGTTTTTCAGAACGGAAGCTACTGCTGTGAATCTTCTTGACAACCTCAAAGGTTTATTATCTAAACGGCCAAAAGGGATTGGAGTTGAACTGACTCCAGAACAGATTAATATTGTTCAAGTCCTGAAAAAGGGTCAAGCATACAAACTTCAATCCTTCCACTCCATAGAAGTGCCAGAAGGTATCTATGAAGATGGACAGATTTTAGATGCTCCTGCGATGGCAGAACTGATTCAAAGCTGTCTGGAGGAAAATAAAATTACCGTAAAAAATGCCGCTTCTGCGGTATCTGGACGAGAAGCAGTAACCCGCCTGATCCCAGTCCCGGCTGAGTTAGATGATAATGAACTGCGGGAAATGGTATTGAACCAGGAAGCCGGATTATACCTGCCTTTCCCGCGAGAAGAAGCAGATGTAGATTACCAGAAACTCGATCTGATGGTCGATGATGATGGTATAGAAAAGGTCCGGGTTTTATTAGTAGCGACGCGCAAAGAGGTCACCGACAATTATATTAATACCTTTGAACAGGCGGGGTTACGTCTGGATGTCTTAGAAATTAGTAGCTTTTCTCTAATTCGTACCATTCGCGAAGAATTGCGACACTTTGCCCTAGGAGAAGCCGTGGCGATCGCTAATATAGAATTTGAAGGCACAGAAATTGCGATCGTTGTGGATGGAGTACCCCAATTTTCCCGTACCGTTCCCATCGGCACCAGCCAGATCCAAAATGCCCTCTGTCAAGCCATGAACCTGCCCCCATCCCGGAACCCCGAAATCCTCCAAGGAATGACCATTCCCCTAACTCCCGTCGACAGTGTACAAACCGGTATGACTGGCTCCAACCCCGGTGCGGCTGCTATGGTAAGAGTATTGGGAGAATTAGCCGATGAGCTGCGCCGATCCATTGACTTTTATGTAAACCAAGGGGAGAACCAAGAAGTCGCCCAACTCCTGCTCTCAGGTAGTGGGGCGGGAATTGGTCAATTAGATGAATTTTTAACTCAAAGGCTCAGTGTTCCCACGTCCCAAGTCGATCCCATTGAAGCCCTGTCGTTGGAAATAGACCAGGAAATCCCCCCTGCCCAACGGCCTGGATTGGGTATTGCCTTGGGTCTAGGCTTACGATATGTGATGTAGAGGAAAACACCCATGTATGGACTCGATATTAATTTTCTTAAGGATAGACCCGGATATTTAGAGACTCCCGCAACCAACCCAAAAGGAGGGGGAGGCAGTGCTAGTCCCACGAATGCAATTCCCCTGATCGCCGGTTTGGTTGTAGGGGCAGCCGCTGTGGGTGGAACCTTGGGGGTGAAATTATTCGTTATTGACCCGCAAAATGCCGATCTGCAAGCTCAATTAGATGGGATTAACGCTAATATTGAACAACAAGAGGCGAAAACCCAGGAAATTGGGGCAATACAAGTCCAAACTGAAGCGATTCGCACCCAAACCTTGGCCCTGGCAACGGTGTTTAACCAGATTAAACCCTGGTCAGCCCTACTACAAGAAATCCGCGATCGCGCTCCGGCAAGCATTCAGATTAGTAGCGTTGAACAAATCGAGTTTGAACTGCCCGATCCTAATCCCCCCGAAGAAGCCCCAGACGCAACCATCAATATTAAAGGGCTACAAATTCAGGGGAGCGCCCGCAGCTATGATGATGTGAACGATTTTATGCTACTGCTGAAAAACTCCGATTTTTTAGCTGGCGAAAAAACTAAACTCCTTCGTGCCAACCTGGAAGCAAACAACACTCAAGTCGAAGTACCAGAAGGTAGCGATTTAGAAGTTAGCCTTCCAGATGTGGTTGCCTTTAACATTGAAACGCCCTTATCCGATAAAGGGGCATCAGAATTAATGGCCCAACTAGAAAGTAAAGGAGCCATTGGCTTAGTCAGTCGGATTGAAACATTAAGAGAAAAAGGAATTTTAGAATAATGACACTAGCAGGAGATTTAGGAACAGTCGGGGCTGAAGACGAAGGCAAAGGTGGCAATCCAATTAATCTATTTATTGGCATTGGCATTGGTGTAGTGGGCTTAGGAATAGCTGCATTCTTAGCCTATAGCCAAGTGCTGCCTGCCATGGAGAAAAATAAAGAACTGCAAGCCGAGGTTAATGATAAACAAATTCAGGTTAGACAAGAGCAAGAATTGCAAAATCAGCTTCTGGCAGCCCAAGAAGATCAAGAATTAGCCAAGCAGCAAAGCCAAGATGTGACGACCCTATTTGCAGATGATGCTGCTCTCGATACTCTACTGCTCGATATTAACCGCATTCTTAAGGAGCGAGGGGTGGAGTTAATGCAGTTTGAGCCAGATTCTCAAGGCATACAATTAGTAGAAGATGGTTCATTAGGGACAGCAGTTGATGGTAAGCTCAGAAGCCAGGGTTACCGCCTCCAATTTTCGGGAACGTTCGATCAGACTCGTTTGGTATTACTCAATCTTGAGCGCCTGCAACCCTTATTAGTGGTAGATTCCATGAGAGTCACGGTTGATCCATCTTCCCAAGAGGTGTTATATCAAGGGGGGAGTTTAGTCGCCCAGAATGCACCTAAACTAATGACAGAAATGGAAATCAAGGCTCTGCTTCCTGCCGAACTCCCCCCCCCACCGCCACCGGAAGCTGAAGCTGAAGCCGCCCCTGAAGGTTAAAACGACCAGTTGTAGGGGTGAAAACTGTTTCTCCCCTATAGCATGGTGCGTAGATCTTCAAATAAGCGGTGAGCTTCTTCAATTTCAAAATTTTCGAGTCGCTCTTCAAGTCGGTGAATTTTCGGTTCTAGGGGCGTATCGATCGCCTCCTGTTTCAACTTATCGACTAACGAGATCGCCTCAATCAAATCAGTCTCGAGTAAATCCAGAATCTGACTAATCAACTGGGCAATGCGCTCCTGGTTCCACTGCTTCTGCTCCTGCTCCTGGACAGTATCGGGTAAATGTTTAATACCCTCTAATACCTGATCTAAGGCTTCGAGTAATCTCGCCTGACTAGCTTGCAACTGTTCAATATTGAGAGCATCTAACCTTAACATCTCTTCGACCTTCACTGCCCAGACATATACCCGATTAGCTCCAATATTACCCGCTGCTCCTTTCAAACCATGAACCTGCTCTTGTGCGGGTAACCACTCTTGGCGGCCAATTGTCCCTTTGAAATGTAAGCCAAAGTCCTGGTAGTGCTGATAAAATAACTTCAGTAATCCTTGATACCCTTGCCAGTTCCCTTGCATACGGGATAAACCAGCTTCCAGATTAATCCCCGGTACAGAGGGATAAACGGGTCTATCCTTTTCCTCCTCAGCCATATGCTCTATTTGCTCTTTGCTCTCCTCTGGTGCCGTATACATTCCTGGAGCAATCCAGCGCAGGAGAGCTGAATATAAGGCTCCGGGATTCACGGGTTTTGCGACATGATCGTTCATACCTGCGGCTAAACTTTTAGCCCGATCGCCATCCATCGCATGGGCAGTCATCGCCACAATCGGCACCGTCGCAAACCGTTCTGTTTCTAAATTCCCTTCCTCTGCCATAGCGCGAATCTCTCTAGTGGCGGTTAATCCGTCAACTTCAGGCATCCGAATATCCATCAAAATCAGATCGAAAGCGTGCGATCGCACCTTCGAGATCGCCTCTTTACCATCGATCGCCCACTCCACCTTCAGCCCTACACTCTGCAACAGTTCCCGTGCAATTAACGAATTCACCTCATTATCTTCAACCAACAAAACCTGAGCGCCCTGGATCTGTTTGAGTTGTTCATCCAAAGCAGAAGAGGACGCGATCGATAGATTTTGATTAAAAGGGATGTTGTACCCTAGAACCAAAAGAATCGTCTCCAATAATTGGGAGCGATTAATGGGTTTGGTCACCAACACCTTCTGATCTAACCAGGGAGCAGCTTCTAGGATACGCTCTTCCGTATGAGCTGTCACCATTAAGATCTGGGCAATACCCGCCAAAAGGGGATCGGCTTTGATCCCTCTTAAGGTTTCTAAACCATTCATGTTGGGCATATAGGCATCAATTAAGACCAGATCAAACGGAGCTAAGTCCCTTGCCGCTTCTAAAGAGGCGATCGCCTCCTCTCCAGAACCCACTGCCATTGCTTGTAAGCCAAAAGAATTTAAGATCTTCACGAGCATCTCCCTAGAGAAGGGATGATCGTCAACCACTAAAGCCTTTGAACCCGCTAAATTAGGAATCTCTAGGGATTGAGAGTAATCCCCTAAAGCACACAGATACGGAACTTCCAATTCAAAGGAAAAGGTCGTACCTTGATGAAGCTCACTTTTAACCTCAATCGTACCTCCCATCAATGTCACCAGACGTTTGCAAATCGCTAATCCTAACCCAGTGCCCTGATATTTGCGACTAATGGATGCATCTGCTTGAGTAAAGGCTTCAAACAGGGTATCAAGCTGATCTGAGGTTAAACCGATACCGGTATCATTGACTTCAAATTTAAGCTTGACCAACCTTTCCGTTAAGGCCAAGGTCTCAATGCTAATCATTACACAGCCTTTTTCAGTAAATTTTACCGCATTACTGGTAAAATTAATCAGGACTTGGCTCAACCGCAGAAAATCCCCTATCACATAACTGGGGACATTACTATTGACCTCAAACAACAGATCTAAACCCTTTTCTTTTGCCTTAAATGAAAACAGATTATATAAGTTATCTAAAATTGATTCTAATTGAAAGGGGGCATACTCTAACTGCATTTTCCCTGCTTCAATCTTAGAGAAATCCAAGATATCATTGAGGATAGACAACAAAGAATGAGCGGAACTCTGAATCTTTTTCAGATAGTCTTTTTGCTCCTCATTTAAATCGGTTTTTAGAATCAAATGCGTCAACCCTAAAACCCCATTCATAGGGGTGCGAATCTCATGACTCATCAAAGCCAAAAACTCACTTTTAGCACGATTAGCATATTCGGCCGCTTCTGTAGCTTCTTGTAGTTCTTGTTCCGCTAATTTGTGTTTGGTAATATCTACAGACATACCAATCATGCGGATGGGTTGTCCCTCTGGATCGCACACCACCGTAGCATTCACTTGAAACCAATGCCAGAATGGATTGATAAGATTGGGATCGGCACAGACTCGATGTTCAATTTGGAAAGAACCCCGTTCCTTAATCGCCTTTTGATTGGCGTGATGCAGCCTCTGAACATCAGAGGGATGAACCAGGGCTAGGGCTTGATCGCAGTCCATTTCTACCGGAATATCTTGATTAAGAGTGGAAGAAAAATATATGCTCTTCGTTCGTAAATCTTGTTGCCAGGCGATCGCCCCAGAGACCTCTAATGCTAACAATAATTGGGTTTCCCTTTCTTGTAAGGCTAGTTCAGCTAGTTTCCGAGCGGTGATATCAAAGCGAATGGTTAAATATTGAAAGGCTTTACCTTGGCCATTAATGAAGGGCACAATAGTACTCGATACCCAATATAATTGGCCATTTTTAGCACGATTACAAATTTCTCCATTCCAAATTTTACCTTGGCTAATGGTACCCCACAGATCTTGGAAAAAGGCTGCGTCATGGTAACCCGATTTAATGACCCGATGGGTTTTGCCGATCAGCTCCTGTTGTGAGTAACCTGATAGGGAACAGAATTGCTCATTGACATAAGTAATGATTCCTTGAGCATCAGTAATGGCTACAAGGGCGGATTGATCTAGGGCTTCCTTAAAAGTAGATAACTCACCAATCAGCTCTTGTCGTTCTAGCTCGGCTTTTTTGCGGGCTGTAATCTCTCGGAAAATTCCCTGAATCAAGGTTTCTCCTTCGATGGTAATAACAGACGTTGAAACATCAACAGGGACGAGATCGCCAGTTTCAGATTCGCACTCTATATCGAATAATTGATCAATGTCTTGATTGGCGATCGCCTGAAATGCCTCTTGCATCTCTGATAATCTCTCTGGTGGAAACACATCACTCCAGTGCATTTGACAGAAAGTTTCCCGACTATAACCGAATAATTGTTGTGCCTTAATATTGACTTCCTGAATGTTGCCCTGTCGATTCGTTAAGACAATAGCATCACCAGCTCCATCCATCAGCGCTCGATAGCGAGCTTCCCGATCCTTCAAGGCAGCAGTGCGCTCGATCACTTTATTTTCCAGTTGCTGATTAAGTTCTTCGAGCAGGCGACTTGCTCGTTGGCGTTCGAGTTCTGCTCCTGCACGCGCTGCAAACACTCTGAGGATCTGTTCTGCCCATTGGGGATTTTGCAGAGGTTGGGTATCTAAAATACAAAGGCTACCGATCGCTTCTCCCTGAGCATTATAGATGGCAATTCCCAAATAGCTTTCAGCACCTAGCACTCCTAAATCGGGATCGTCAGGAAAATGTTCCTTAACCGCATTAATACAAACATAAACTCCCCGATCAAGAGCTTGTTCGCAAGGAGTATTAGCGATCGGATAACTAAATTGGGTGTGCCATTGACCTTTCCCCCAAAAGGCTAAAGTAGAAAGCCGATCTCCCACAATTTCTGACACTAGAGCATAGGCAACATTCAGGGCTTTACTAATATACTTCACTAAGGCAGGGAAAAAATTGTCTCCTGTGGTTGCTGCGGTTCCAACCACCAGATTATCTAACGCTCTTTGGGCTTGTTTTCGTTGGGTAATATCTTGCATCAACCCCAACACATAAGTTGTCCCTTCTTCACCCTGGAGTAAAGAGGTTGAGATAGCGATTATTCGTTTCGATCCATCTTTATGTTCAATTTCCCATTCTTCCGCCATCAGGTTATGTCCGTCTCGCATCTGCTCCATTCGGGCGATCGCCTGCTGTTGAATCTCTGGGTCAGGATATAAACTCTGGTACCAGCCTAATCGATTGATTTCGTCTAAACTATAGCCAGTAATCCGTTCTATTTGCTGATTCCAGACGGTAAATCGTACAAAGGGAAATTCTTCTATGTTATGACAAACACATAAGCCTTCCGCCATTTGATCTAAAATTTGCCCAGAAAAACGGTTTTCTTGTTCTACACGCAATTCGGCTGATTTGCGATCGCTAATATCGATGATACTCCCGACATAACCCACCACTTCCCCAGTATGATCTCGCTCAACCACCAATTGTCCATACACCCAGATTATACGTCCATCAGCATGTTGCAAGCGGTACTCTAACTGACAAGGGCTATGGTTTTCCATAGCTTGTGTCCAAACATCTCTCACCTGGGGACGATCCTCTGGATGTATCACATATAGCCATTGATCTCCCAAGGCTTGCTCTAGGGAAACTCCCGTCAGGTCAGACCATTTACTATTGACATAAATACACTTGCCGGATTGATCCGTGCGAAAAATACCCACAGGAATTGCTTCTGCTAGACTCGCGTAGCGTTGTTCACTTTGGCGCAGACGATTTTGGGCTTCTTCTTTCTCCCGGAGTTCTTGTTGTAGCTTTTCGTGAGTCGTTGCCTGTTGAATGGCAATCTCCAATTGCACTGCTAAAGTTTGCAATAGCTTCACTTCCGACGGTTTCCATTGCCGGGGTTGCAGACTTTCGCTGACATTCAGCCAACCCCACAATTCACGGCTACAACAATATAGAGGGATTAGGATTTGCGATCGGATCTGCCAATCTCTCAACTGTTGGCGATAACACTCTGGAATGGGGGTTATCTCAATATCGGCGATCGCGCCAATATCTTCCTGTTCATAAGACTGATTAATTTGTTCTGGACAACAGCCCAACAACCTCTCCCCCAGGTGGGAGGATTGCTCTTTATCAATCGATTCAGCCACTACTCGCACTTCCCCATGGGGTTGCCAGTGCCAAATCTGCACCCGATCTGACTCCAGTAAAGGTCTAACCTGTGCCACCGTCGTTTGCAAAATGGTTTCTAAACTGAGAGAAGAGCGAATCTGAGCGGCGACATCGGCAATTAATTTTTCC
This sequence comes from Roseofilum sp., assembly GCF_982964205.1. Lineage (NCBI taxonomy): Bacteria > Bacillati > Cyanobacteriota > Cyanophyceae > Desertifilales > Desertifilaceae > Roseofilum > Roseofilum sp. Next base: position 17,923 of record NZ_CEZBFX010000064.1, read on the forward strand.
CGCTCTAATTCAGCATTTCGAGCTTCGAGTAAAGCTATCCTCTGTGCTTCAAGGTGCATTACTTCTTGCTCCAAATCTTCAGCTAATTTATACAGTTCTAGAGGATTGAGCGCTTCCAATAGATTCGTTTCTGTGATAATTCCACAGAGTTTTCCTTCAGAAGAGGTGACGACGACACGCCGAATCGAATACTTCTCCATCAATTGCTGAACAGATAATAGGGAGTCCCTTGGTTGCACGGTAAACACGGGATGACTCATCACCTTCTCGGCGATCGCCCGTTCCAAATCGACTCCCAAAGCATGAAATTGCACCAAATCATGCTCCGTGATAATGCCGACAGGAAATCCTTTCTCGGAGATCGCCACACAACTAATCGAATGCTTGGCCATCACTTGGGCTATATGCAAGAGGGAATCCTGGGGACTCAAGCAAATTACCTGCTGTGTCATTACTTCTTGTACCAGACACAAGCGCAATAAATCTATCGGTCCAGATAGTTGTCTCAGACTCTCATCTGTTACCAATCCAACCAGGTTCTCTTGAGGGTCAACAATCGGTAGATGGCGAATGTGATGCTCTTTGAGTAAATTAATCCCGCCAAATAAATCCATGAACTCTTCCTCTTTCAAGGTAATCACTGGATGGGTCATCACTGCTCCTAGGGTGAGTTGGTCTAGGGGTTGTTCTTGAGCTAATAGGCGTACTAGATCTTGTTCAGTGATAATGCCGATAACTTTCTTGTTTAATGTAATAATAACACAACTGGAGGCCGATTGAATATACGGGTTCTCCGCAACTCTCTGGTTGCCTTGAGTCAAGTTACAATTGCTATGAACAGTACTCATTTTTGCGATCGCTTCCCTCACCAAAGTATCGGTTGATGCGACCAGAGGTTTCCGGACAATAGCACGGTAACCCTCACCTCGTTTAGTCAGGATTGTCGGATTTAAAAACATGGCTCATATCAATTAAAAATTAAAAAAATTAAAAATTAAACATGGCTCTGGGTTGAGGCCAGTTGACCCACTGCGAGACGAATACAGGATCGTACGTCATCCTATCTCTCCTATCTCTGCTCTCATAGATTAACTGAACCCAGTCAATAGTGCCATACGAAGAAACTTTATCATTCAGTACAAGTTCCCCGTAATCATTTAATTATTAATCGTTAATCGTTAATTATTTAATGGGGAGCGTAATCTTAAAAATCGAGCCATGGGGTTTATTATTACTCACCTGAATGTTCCCCCCATGGGCCTCTACGACCAACTTACAAAACGCTAGACCTAATCCAATTTGTGAAATATCGGGTAAAATATTGCCAATTTCGTACTTCTCAAAAATTTTCTCTTTTAAAGACTCTGGAACTCCAGGACCTCTATCCAGGACTTCTAACGTGATAGGCCCAGAAACGGGAGCATTTAAGTGAATAATAATTTGGCTATCGACAGGCGAAAACTTAATGGCATTGGAGAGTAAGTTATCTAATACCCGATGGATCATCGCTTCATCAATAGCAATCATGCTTCTGGGTTCTTCTGAGTAGAGGGTAATTAGGATTTGATTTCTATTAGCAGCAATCTCCTCAAAATTAGAAACGGCTGAAGCCACCAGGACAGCTAGATCCATTTCTTGTAAGTTCAGGCGAACTTTCCCCGATTCTAAAAGAGAAATTTTCAATAAATCATCAATTAAAACTTGCAGTGCTTGGGCTGAATGATAGATTCTATCGAGTTTATCTTTTTGTTTTTCTGGGCTATACTCCCGACTTCTGAGCAGTTCTAACCCAAATAAGACACTGCCTAGAGGGTTTCGCAAATCATGCACTACCATTTTTACCATATCTTCCCGTAGTTTGAGCAGGCTTTCTAGCTCGTCATACTGCTGCTTAATTCGGAGCATGGAGGAGATACGAGCGCGAAGTTCCATCCCATTTACCGGTTTGCTGATAAAGTCGTCTGCTCCTGCATTCAAACAACGGGCGAGGTCTGATTTTTCACTTAATGCCGTGATCATAATAATGGGCACAACTTTCCATTTAGCCAGAGATTTAATCTGCCGACAAACTTCAATCCCATCAATTCCAGGCATCATCACATCCAGGAGAATCAGGCCTGGATTGTAGGTTTCTAGAGAAGTGAGGGCTTCTTGACCATTGGCCGCATAATAGAGGTTGTAGTCCTGGTTACTCAATAGGGTTTCAATAACATCAAAATTATCGGGTTCATCATCAACAATTAAAATAGAAGACTCATTGATCTGATTCATCTGTTTATTTACCCTATGTCTGGTCTAGATTAGGTGACAACTCCCCACTCCGATCTAGCCTAGTGCCTTGAGCACGGCTTCGCCAATGGTAGAGTGCTGGATTCTCCATCTAGTTTTTAGATCGAGAGGTCCCGTTTCTGAGTGAGGCTTTGCCCAGCTCTACTTCCTTAATCAAGATCCCAGAATTAACACCTTATTGCCCTATAGTCATTTTCCCGGTCTACCGCAGCTCTATGCGCCACTCCTTGAAATTAGATTTCGTTATGCAAGGCTCTCTGTTATGCCTGCGTCGCGGGTAGATGATTGACTAGATCTATTGTACTCTATACAGTAAAGAAGAGTACCCCTTTATTTTTTTGGCTTTCATCCCGACGTTAACTATTGGGGTAGAATGTGCTGCTCTCCGGCTGTTTAAGCAAAAAGCTCCTCTATGAGAGTAACCAATTGTTTGAGTTTAACCGGTTTACTCAGGTATTCATTGGCTCCTGCTTCTAGGGTTCGATCGCGATCGCCCTCCATCGCTAAAGCAGTTAAAGCAATAATCGGAATATCCACCAACTGAAGATCCTGACGGATTTTCTTGATCGCTTCTAAACCATCCATTTCTGGCATCTGAATATCCATTAAAATAATATCGGGCTGTTCTGACGCAGCTAAAGCAACCCCTTCTAAGCCATTTCTACCAATGCACAGTTGATAGCCTTTCACGTTTAAGTAACTGGATAGAGTCGTAATATTCGCGTCGTTATCATCGACGAGCAAGATTAACGGCGATCGCGCCGCAGTAGAAGCGTGAGCCTCTTGAAACCTCTCCGGTTCCGTGGATGGGTTGGTTTCTATAGAGGGCAGTTCTAGACAAGGCAGATCTATACTGACACAAGTCCCGCAATCTACTTTACTCCTCACCACTACTTTACCCCCATGAAGTTCCACAATCTGCTTCACTAAAGTTAAACCCAATCCTGTCCCGGTATACTTTCGATTTAAGGCACTATCGATTTGCACAAAGGGCTTAAAGAGTTTTTCTAGGTTTTCTGGCGCAATCCCAATTCCCGTATCGCTGATACCAATGCGTAGATAATGATGAATCGTGAATCCCGGATCTTGGCGATCGGAGTCCCCTTCTGCATAAAATGCATTTACATTGCGAATTTCCGGAAAACACAGAGGTTCTTCCTGACTCAAGGAATGCCGACTCACTACTTTGAGCGTAATTTTGCCTCCGTCCGGAGTGAATTTCACCGCATTATTGAGCAAGTTAATTAATACTTGGCGAATACGGCGCTCATCGACCCAAAGATCGGGTAAATTCTTGGCGATCTGGGTTTCTAGAAAAATGCCTTTTTTCAGAGCTTGTTGTTTGACAAATGCCAGACTAGAGGTACATAGGGGGGCAACTGGGACACGACGGTATTCTAGTTCTATTTGCCCTGATTCGATTTTAGCGACATCCAGAATATCGTTAATTAGCTCTAGTAGATGGGAACCACTACGCTCAATAGTTTGTATGGCTTTGAGCTGTCGTTCATTAATTTCCCCAAAGATTTGCTCTTGCAGTCCTTCCGTCATTCCCAGGATGGCATTGAGAGGAGTGCGAAGTTCGTGACTCATATTGGCCAGGAATTCATCTTTGAGTTGAGTGGCGCGGGCGAGTTCTTGGTTGGTTTTTAGAAGTTGTTGTTCAGCCGCTTGGCGATCGCTAATATCTCGAGAAACGCAAATTAAGTACCCATTGTCCGTGAGAGTAAGGGAGAGTTCTTGGGCAAAAGGTTCACCTTGCCGTAGAGCAACGGTAGTGCCTCGCCATTGGTGTTTCACATCCAGAACAGGAAAGACTTGCTCTTCAAAGAATTGGATTTGTTCGGGAGCGTAGAGCTTGCGCCACGTTTGTCCGAGCAATTCTTGGGGGTCAGTAAAGTTAAAGAGGCTCAGGTGAGCTTGGTTGATGAAGATATAGCGATCATCTTTGAGAATCGCAATCCCATCGATCGCCGCTTCAATGGCTGCCATCTGGGGTTGTAGTTGGGCTTGTGCCTGTTTGCGATCGGTAATATCCTGACAGACACAAATGCGTGTCCCATCTTCCGTGAGCGTCAGGGAGAGGTATTCATTAAAGGTCGATCCATCTTTACGGGTGGCAATTACCTCCCCTCTCCAAGACCCTTGTTCGAGGAGTACGGGAAATATTTCTTCCTCAAAGCGTTTCAGCTCTTGCTCAGAATACAAGATTCTCCAGCTCTTGCCGATCAGCTCTTCGGGGCTATCATAGTCAAACATCTGTACATGGGAACGGTTCAAATATTCGTAGTAGTCTCCCTTAAGAAGGGCAATACCATCCACAGCCGCCTCAATGCTGGCCAGTTGCCGGGCATTTTCCTGTTCCGTTTCTTCTCGCTTGCGCTGTAGTCGATAGCCTTGCATCAGGTTACTACAGGTAATCAGAAAGGGTTCTAGTTCTTCTACGATCGCCAGATCGTAGCCCTGGGGTCGATTGGCAATCCCCACCATTCCCACGAGGGTAGATCCAATGTAAATGGGCAAACCTAAAAAGGTCTTCAGGGGGGGATGACCATCGGGAATGCCGCAGTGCTGGGGGTCGGTGTTGGGACTATTGGTAATTACCGGTTTTCTGGTCATCACGACAGCCCCAAACAGGGTATTGATATTCTCAAATTCTGGGGTGGCTCGATCCCAAACCCCATTGCTAATACTGTAGGTTTTTAGGTAAGGAACGCCACGAATTTTTAGCAAGATTTCATTACATTCAGGACGCTTATCCTGCTGCTCCCTGAGCGAAGTCGAAGGGAGGATAGAACTGTTCTGATCCTGAAAGCGCACTTCACCGATAAAACCATATTCACTCTTCGTCAGTTCAAGTAAGTTAGAAAGGAGTCCTTCAAAAATAGTTAACCGATTACCAGCCGTGATAAATTGCGCCTGGGCTGTGCTGATGGCATTGAGCAGTTGGTTACTGCGTGAGAGCGCCATTTCTACTTGTTTGCGATCGCTAATATCAACCCGAATCGCCAGGTACTGAAAGGGTGTTCCCTGGGCATCCAGGAAGGGAATAATGGTGGTATCGACCCAATAAAGGCGACCGTTTTTGGCTCGGTTGCATACTTCTGCTCGCCAAACCTCTCCCTTAGCGATGGTTTCCCACAGGTTTTGGAAAAATTCGGGGGGATGGAATCCGGATTGAATCAGGCGGTGGGTTTTACCCAAGATTTCGGCTTGGGTATAGCCAGAAATTTCACAGAAGCGATCGTTCACATAATTGATGACTCCTTTAGCATCAGTAATAGCCACGATCGCTGCTTGATCCAAGCCTAACTTAAAGTTGGCCAATTCATTTTCCATCTGGGATTTTTTTTGTGCTTCTTGATACTGTTGTTGGGTTTGTTGCAGTTGGGTTTCCATATGTTTGAGATCGCTAATATCTGTAATGCTTCCCACATAACCCATCATCTCTCCATAACTATTGCGCTCTACTGTAGATTGGCTGCAAACCCAGAAGGTACTGCCATCGGGGCGTTGAAGACGGTATTCTAATGCACAAGCACACTGATTTTCGACGGCGTTTACCCAAGCCCTCAACACCTGTTCCCGGTCGTCTGGATAGAGGAGCTGCATCCATCCATCCCCCATGGCATCAGCTTCTGGGAGTCTTGTTAATATAGACCAGCGACGATTTACATATGTGTATTTCCCCGCCTTATTTGTGTAAAAAATACCAACAAAAAGACTTTCCGCGAGACTTTCGTATCGTTGCTGACTTTGTTTCAGTAAGCATTCTGCCTGTTGTCGTGCCCTCAGTTCTACTGTTACTTTTTGGTGCGTATTAGCCTGTTGGATAGCGATCGCCAATTGTACCCCAATGTCTTCTAAAAGGGCAACCTCGTCCTCCGTCCAGTCCCGATAATCCCCACATTGATGAATCATTAAAAATCCCCAAGGTTGATCGTCTAAAATTATGGGGATAACCAAATTAGACTTCACTTGATAGGGATCTAATCCCTTCAGAGGGGAGGAGCTATCTCCCGCCGTTTGATCTCGAAAACAAGAGGGTGCGATCGCATGTCCCAGGGCTGATGGCCAGCGAGGATCGACAGATTCGGCAATAATATGTCCATGACCATCACTTTGAAATTGGCATACCACCGCGCGATCGCACGCGAACAACCGTCTAATCTCCCCCATAGCCCCCTCTAAAACTTCTTGTAGATTCAGGGATTGACCCATCCGCCTAGCAATATCGGCCACAACTTTCTCTCGTTCCCGTTGCGCTTCTAAATTGTTAACTTTACGTTCTAAAACTTCCACTAACTTGTAGATTTCTAGGGGATTCAGAGCTTGTAAGAGATTGCTTTGAGTGACTATTCCCAGCAGTTCCCCTTGCACTCCGGTCACCACCAGGTGCTGAGTAAAATATTGCTCCATAATTTTCTGCACTGCCCACAGAGAGTCTTGGGGTTTAACCGCAAAAATGGGACTGCTCATTAAACTAGAAGCCGTATAGTCTTGCAGATGAGGATAAAAGCTATGAAATTGAACCAGGTCTCGCTCAGTAATGATACCTACTGGAACAGCTAGGGAACCTGTAGCGGTGGGACGAGTTTGAATCATCACGACAGAGCTAATCTGGTGGTTAGCCATTAATTGGGAAATTTGGAAGAGGGATGCCTCAGGGGTTGTGCAAATCACATCGGCACTCATCACTTCTTGTACTTCTCGCAGACGCAACAGATCCATGGGGCGCGAGATCTGGAGTAAACTTTCATGGGTAACTAATCCCACCAAGTTCTCTTGAGCATCAAGGATGGGGAGATGGCGAATATGGTGTTGTCTGAACAAATTAATGGCAAAAAATAGGTCAGTGAAGTCGTCCTCTTTGAGGGCGATCGCTAAAGGACTCATGACCTGTTGGACGCGCAGATAGGCCAGGGGTTGGTCTTGGGCTAATAAACGCACCATATCCCGTTCAGTAAGGATACCCGTGACATTTTGATTATCCACCACTAGAACACAACTGGAGAGGGCTTCTAAATGCATTTGATCCCGTTGAGTCTCTTGAGTACGGGTTGTTGGGCACGATAGATGAGCGCCACTCATTTTCGAGATCGCCTCTCGCACGTTGGTATTGGCAGAGACCACCAGAGGGTTTTGAACAATGGCTGACCTCAGTTCTATGGGAGTTAGAGCAGTTCCAGAATTCAACATTCACGGTTTGGGGGTTTTATCTATATTATGGAATATCTTACTGATTAGCGATTACCCCTTACCATGGATCAATCTGTTACCGACCTATTAGCCCTTTTGGGTGAACAACCCCAACTGGATTTTAATTTACCCGATCCTGAAGATGAAGAAATTCCAGATCAGGAGTTTCAGCAACAACTCGATACAGCGTGGTTGGTGTGCGATCGCTTTGATTTGCAAACGGATATTTGGCGAGGGCGTATTTTACGGGCGATCCGCGATCGGGAAAAAAAGGGCGGTGATGGCCGGGGAACGGGATTTATTAATTGGTTAAAATCGAAAGAAATTACGAAAAGCCAAGCCTATGCTTTGATTCAATTGGCCAATAGTGCTGATACCTTGGTCGAGGAGGGGCAATTAGACCCGGAAGCGGTTAATAATTTTAGTAAACGGGCGTTTGTAGAAACGGCGAAAGCACCGGTAGAAGTTCAACAATTGGTAACGGATGCGGCTAGTCGTGGCGATCGCATTACTCGACGAGAAGTGAAACAATTGGCTGATGAGTGGATGGCCATGTCTTCAGATTTATTACCCAATGAAGTGAAGGAAAAAGCCGCTTCGGGAACGATGGCCTCAAAACATTTAGCCCCCTTAGTCAAAGAATTAGGGAAACTGCCCGATACTCACCTACAAAGCATTCAAGAAGAGGTCGCCGCGAACCCGGATGTAGAAACCGTTAAACAAATGACATCAGAGGCGCGAAGTCTGGCAAAATACTTAGATGCGGCCGCCCAAGTGCAAGTCCTGAGTCAATCCTCAGTAGACTTAGAGATGGCCCTAGATGAAAGTTTGCGGTTAGGCTGTTTAAGTACGGCTTCAGAATTACTCAAACAGGCCACCCAACTCGAGCAAACTGTAGCCAAGTTATATTTAACCTGGAAACGCTTAGGAAATTTAGCCGATCGCCTCTATGTAGACACGGGAGCGAGTACCCCCCATCTGCGATCGATGCTCAATCAACTCGGTCCTCTCACCAGTGAAATTCTGGAAGTTCCCCTGCAAGATCGGCTTCCAGACTCCCAGGAGAGTCAGTCGAGTATCCGCCTACAATGGCTCATGGGGGAACTAGGGAATAGGGAATAGGGAATAGGGAATTTTCCAATATCCCCATCTCCGTATCTGCTTATCCCTCATCAGACCAGAATGAATAGACGATCGCTTTACGCTATCATCAGATAAATCAATAGGTATAGTCATCATTCAGGCAAATTATTCCAGACAAAGGAGATCGAGACTCAGATTAAGATAGACGCTCCATCCTTCTGGCTCCAGAAGGGGATGAAAACGGCCAAGGGTTAAGTTACACTTAAACCTACCAATCGTCAGTCCTCCCAATAGGCACAAATACATTTGCCATCTTTAAGGATTAACATCATCAATATTAGGAATTAGGAGATTAATCACCTATGCAGCAGCTTGCAGTTAGCACTGAACTCAACTATGAAAGCGAAACTTACAAAGATGCCTATAGCCGGATCAATGCGATCGTCATTGAAGGGGAACAGGAAGCCTATGACAATTACATTAACTTGGCTAGTCTGCTGCCCGATGACAAAGAAGAATTGACGAAGCTGGCGAAGATGGAAAAGCGCCACATGAAGGGATTCCAGGCTTGCGGTAACAATTTGAAAGTCACGCCCGATATGGAGTTTGCCAAAGAATACTTTAATCAACTGCACCAAAACTTCCAGGATGCCCTAGCAGAAGACAAGGTGGTTACCTGTCTGCTGATTCAATCCTTGATTATTGAGTGCTTTGCGATCGCCGCCTACAATATCTATATTCCGGTAGCTGACCCCTTCGCTCGCAAAATCACCGAAGGAGTGGTCAAAGATGAATATCTCCATCTCAACTTTGGTGAAGAATGGCTCAAAGCCCACTTTGAAGACTCTAAAGCAGAACTGCAAGCAGCCAACCGCCAAAATCTACCCATCGTCTGGAAAATGCTCAATCAAGTGGAAAAGGATGCTAAAATCCTGGCGATGGAAAAAGAGTCCTTAATTGAAGACTTCATGATTGCCTACGGTGAAGCCCTAGCCAATATTGGCTTTACCACAGGAGAGATCATGCGAATGTCTGCTTATGGGTTAGTATCTGTCTAATCTCGCCTCAGAAGCCTTGAGTTGACGACCCATTTCTTTCTTAGATTTGAGGAAACCTACCGGTCAGACCGATCCATCTGATCGGTCTTTTTATCAGAAAAATGGGTCTAAAACCCCGTCCTTTTAGGACGGCTTTACAGTAGA